>CAZMQE010000277.1:0-3710 GCA_964568115.1 uncultured Anaerolinea sp. | reverse complement strand
GAAGGACGCTTCGAAGGTTCGGATGTCCGCGCCCTCGATATCGCCAAGCGGCTCATGGACTACAACTTCCACCCACCCACAAACTACTTCCCGCTGATCGTCCACGAAGCGTTGATGATCGAGCCGACCGAGACCGAAAACAAAGACACCCTCGATGCCTTCGCCGACGCCCTCATCAAGATCGCGGAAGAAGCCAAGACCCAACCCGAACTGCTCCACAACGCCCCACACGATACGCCTTTCGGCAGAATGGACGAGGTCAAGGCAGCGCGAGAGTTGGTGCTCTGTTGCTGGTTGCCTGAAAATTACGACGAGAACGCGTAACATTTTTTGTAGGGGCGGAGCAACATTGTCCCCTTGTGGGATGCTCCGCCCCTACAATTTGCAAGAGGGAAAACAATGTCGAACGGAAAGCTATCATTTCTAAGAACAATTTTAAAACCACTTGGCTTATCAGATGATTCGATTGATAAAACCATCGACTTTATTTCTGATCTACTTTTTGAAAAAGAGGAAACATCCTCATCAAGCATTGAGTATCCATATCATTTAATTGATGAATTTGCCTCACCAGCTGAGCTAAACTTCTTTCTCAATCTCAAAGCTGTGGTTGGTGATTCGGCTCAGATATTTTCAAAAGTAAAGCTCAGCGATTTGTTTTATGCTAAAGCTGGCGATTACGGCAAGAATCGGTCATACACAAACCGAATTGACCGCAAGCATGTTGACTTTCTTCTATGTGATCCCAAAACTTTGAAACCAATTCTAGGAATCGAACTGGATGACAAAAGCCATCAACGCGCTGACCGACAGGCACGCGATGATTTCGTAAACCACGTTTTTGAAGCTGCCAAGTTACCACTGATGCATATTTCTGTTCAGAGGGGATATTCGCAAAGCGAATTGAAGACAAAGTTATCATCATACATTTCAGATAGACAAACTAAAAACGAACAACCTGAACAAGTACAAGATACATCACCACGTTGTCCAAAATGCGGAAGCGAAATGGTTTTACGCACTGCCAAACGCGGAGATAATCAAGGTGGAAAGTTTTGGGGATGTTCAAAGTACCCTGAGTGTCGCGGAGTTTTGGATTTTGTTGAAAAGTAATTCAACGATACTCTACATCCGTAACACTAAGAACTTCCAGGAGATAAGATTATGGAACTCTCACAACTCTTAAGCTGGATCGGTACTGCAACAGGGATGTTCACCAGCGTTCCTCAACTCATCAAAACGATTAAGACAAAGAAGGTGGGAGACCTATCCACCACAACATTCATCCTAATCGTCGTCACGTGTTCCTGCATGTTGGCTCGGATGATCGTTATCAAAGAGTATGCTTTGATCTTTTACTATTCCATCCTCATTCTTATCAACTCCCTGCAACTTTTCCTGATCTGGAAATATAGAAAGCATAGTATTTTGGATTGAAGCTTTCGAAGTCTTTAGCAAAGCAAATCACTGTATAATCACCAAACACCCAAAAACCACAAAGAGGTCCTTATGAAAAGATACGGCGACAATCTACCTTCCAAATGTGAAGATGAAATCGTGAACGAACGTAGTGGAGCAGTTCAAGTCATCCGCGGAAGCTGTGCAGTCAGGTATGACATGCTGGATTTCATTTTGAATACGGAACCTCCCAAGAAACAGAAAACCTCAAACATTTTCTCCTTTCTCAAATTTGGGCGCAAGAAGAACGACGAAAATAACGGTTAAATCCCGATGGGTAAACTTTTGAGACCTCCGAGATCTTGAAGATCTCGGAGGTCTCTTGTTAATTTCCCTGTTACGATTCAGGCAGCTCCTGGCACTACCTTCTGTGTACACAACACGCAGGAGCTGTATGACGACCCTTATGAATATTAAAACCCCATACCCAGCCATGGACGATGCCCGCCTCGCGCAGCAAGCCCGCACGGAGCCGGAGGCTTTTGCCGAGCTATATCATCGTCACCTCGCGAGCGTCTTTCGCTATCACCTCGCCCACACCGGCAACACCAAAGATGCCGAAGACCTCACGTCCCAAACTTTCATGGCGGCGCTCGAAGGCATCGACTCATTTCGCGGGACGGGTCCCTATATCGCGTGGTTGATGGGCATCGCTTCACGCAAACGACTCCGCTATTTTCGCGGGAACAGGCCCGAGGTCCCATTGGACGCGGCGCTTCAAATCCCGACCCCCAGCCTGCCCACCGACAAGGCAGCTTTTCAACGCCTGCAACTGGATCAGATCCTGGGCGCGCTCAAGCACATCAGCAGCGAACGAGCCGAAGCGTTGATCTTGTGTTTCTTTAGCGAACTCAGTTTTGCAGAGGCGGGACTCGTGCTCGGCAAAAGCGAAGCGGCAGTCAAAATGCTCATCTCGCGCGGCTTGCAAGACCTGCGCACCCGCACATCCCTGGCATTGGAAGTGGACTATGAATAAAGACATCCTAGATCAATTCACGGCTGATGAACAAAACGCGGCTTTAAAAATAATTGAAGCCGCGGAAATAATGAAGGTTGCCCCAACGTTTCGCTGGGACCTGGAGACTCAATTGATGGAAAAATATAAAACGCAACGACAGCCCGTACAAGGCTGGTTTACAAAATTTGCAATGAATGCAGGTTGGGCTTTGACGGCTGTAAGCGCAGTGTTTCTCTTGAGTTGGATGATCCGTTCACTGGTGCCCAACATCTCACCCGCTTCGAACACAACGCCAACTCCGGTGATCTCATTTGAGGCAGATGTACGGGCAGGCAATCGCTGTCAGGGACCATTGGCAGCGGGACATAATTATTCAGCCTTCCTTACAAATCAAGATAAGACCGGCTTCATCATGCTCGACGAACAAAAAGCCATCGGTGAATTGCGTTCGCTGGCATGGTCACCAGATGGTAAACAATTAGCACTCGTCGGCAATACGACCGGCACTGGCAATATCTATCTCACCGACGCGACTGGCAGTCCGCTGCAACCTGTGCTCGCCAACTCAGAACTGGGTTATTTGATGGATGTAGCCTGGTCGCGGGATGGCAAACAACTTCTCACGTGGTCACTCCAAAACAATACGGTCGTGTATGTGATGAATACAGATGGTACTGGTTTGGCAGAATTCCCACTGGGTATGCAATTGTTTGGAGCACCCCAATTCACACCCGATAGTGAAAGTATCATCTTCTATGGTGCGGATTCAAACTCTGCTGGTTTGTTTGAAGTTAATTTGGATACGATGCAAACCAGAATGATTAGCAGTCTGGTGGAAGATGAAAGCAGTTACGCATGGTCTCCGGATGGCACACAATTAGCATACATCGAGATGGATCGAAATTTGGTTAAGGCTCACCTTATCTTGGACGAGTTTGCGACTGACAGCAAAACTGTACTTGCGGCTTTGCCCATCCTTAAGTCTGGCTACTCCGTTCCAGACTCTGCAAACTTGAGCTGGTCACCAGATGGCGCATCCCTGATATTCGACTTGGGCAGAAGTATTACAGACCGTGCCGTCTATCTCGTCCACGCGGACGGCACCGGGCTCGTCAAATTAGCTGACTCAGTATATGCTCCCGCCCTTTCTGCAGATGGAGAGTGTCTCGCCTATATCAGTAACAAGCAAGTGTATCTGCTGGATTTGACTTCAACAAATGCAACGCCCTTGCTATTGGCAGACTTGCCCGCGGGACGTTCCATCGCGGATTACCGGTTGGATAAACTGCAATGG
>CAZMQE010000276.1:0-3710 GCA_964568115.1 uncultured Anaerolinea sp. | reverse complement strand
AATTACGGTATCTGATCCAACGGGCGCGCGAGCCAGGCTTCGGCTTCGTTGATATCGGCGAAGATCTTCATGGCTGAGGCAGTACCCGCCAGCGCCAGGGAAGCCACTTCGCGGATCGCTTCGGCAACCTTGTTATCTGCCACCACCACTGCCACGCGGATGTTGCGTGCGGAGGGGTCGCTATTCGCTTCCACCGCCGCGCGGATCGCTTTTTCAGGGATCTCTTTTACCAGGCGCAGATCATATAGGTTGCGTGTGCGCCCTGAGGCGCCCATCAAATGATCCATGGCAAATCCGCGCCAGTCTGTGAGGGTGGCATCTGACAGGTCTGTGAAAGTGAGGGTCATGCCGCCATCGCCGCGGCGGACAACAGATAAACCGACACCAGGTTTGGGAGTCCAATTGAGGGGTTTGATTTCAGTCATGGTCGTTCCTCCAGTGTGATTATATCTTACACGCTTTAGCGAATAGATTCAATAAAGCCATCGATCAACTTGTCGTCCCAGGTTGAAGGCGAACCCATGACCATCAGCATGGCGGTGCCGTTTTTGCCGGGGAAGCTGGTGACCAACTGACGCATGACATAGCCGTTGGCATCGGTGCCTTCGAAAATGGTCACTTCCACTTCTTCACCGCGAATGACCATGTTTTTCACCTCCACCACCTGCATATCAGCCCCGCGCCGCCCGGATTGCTGTTCGAACGCCTGGCGTAATTGTTGTTCCATTTGTTGGCGGTCCATGCCAGCCTGGCTGAATTGCGCCAGCATGATGATGGGATTTGTGGTTGTTTGGGTATCGGTATCTGGCGCGATGATGACAAATGAATAGAACAGAATGTCCATGGACATCTGTTCCTGGTAGCCGGGGGGCAGGTCATAATCGGCGATCTTGTGCGCGGCTTGGGCGGCAGATGCGGGGTCGATTTTCATCCCCTCTTCGATCGTCTTCCCCGCCTGCCTGAAAATGAGGATCGCCGCCACTACGGCGCAGCAACAGAACAGCAGGGCTGCACCCAGCCCGATCCAGATCCATTTGTTTTTATTGCCCGGTTCGTTTGTAGCTGTCATGGTTCCTCCAGTATTCGTCAGCTTGACGTTTTTGAGCCGCTTGCAGGATCGTCAAAAGCGTGTCTTCGGCTTCGATGCGGTTGATCGAAGACAGAGGCAAGCCCAGGCGGGTATGCAGCGTATTGAGAATTTGGATGGCGAGCGTCTCGCGATGCGTCAATTGCTCGCGGCGGCTGAGAAAATCCTCGATCAGGTTCAGGTCATCATTGGTCAATCTTTCAATGGGGAACCCATCGATGGAAATACTTTTAAAGCCCTGCATCGAGAAGTTGACTGTGCGTTTGATCGAAAGCGACTGAATGGAGATGGGCGCCTGGTCGTGTACCACCAGGGTGCCCGCGGCGAGATCGCCGAGCCGGCGGGATTGTTTATCCAGGAACATACTGATAATGCCGATGCCATACGCAAAGGGGAGAAAATCCACCAGGCGTGCCAGGTTGCGGACGAACGATTCGGATAACGTGATGGGCGTGCCGTCTGTGCGGATCACGCGAATGCCCGTCCAGCGTTTGCCGGGTGATTGACCGTTCCAGAGCATTTCAAAAAGCACGTAATACCCTGAATAAAAAACAAAGGAGACCAGCCCAAATAGCGCAATTACCCAGGGTGAATCTCCGTTACTTATGCCTGAACGCTCAAGCGCATACAGGATCAAAAAACGCGCGGTAAATATGACGATTTGCAGTAGGGCAATGATCAATGTGTCCAGCAATGTGGCGAGGAAACGCGAGCCGATGCCAGCCACCTGATAGCCAAAAGCGACGTTCTCGGGCGTATCAATATCAATGGTTTCTTCAGAGGTGCTCATGGGTATAATAAGCCTATGCGTGTGAATGAATTTTACCAGTCCCGCAAAAACGATTGGGAAACCTTAAGTCACCTTCTCGACCAAAGTCAAAGTGACATGCGCGGACTCTCCGAAATGCAGGTCCGTGATCTGGCACGTCTGTATCGCGCGGTCACTTCAGATCTGGCGCTGGCAAAACGTGATTTTCCGCGAAATGAGATCACTGCCTATTTGAATCAACTGGTGGCGCGCGCGCACGCTGTAGTATATCGCAGCGAGCCGCTGGCATTGAAGAGCCTGTGGCGCTTTGTGATGACGGATTTTCCGCGCCTCTTCCGCGAGACCTGGATATTTACCTTCATCGCGGCGCTTATGTTCATTCTTCCGGCGATCGCGGCGGGCATCAGTGTTTATGCGCGACCCGAGACGGTCACTTTATTACTGCCAGCCGGATCACAACAACTCGTCAACACCGTGGAAGACAAAGAACTCTGGATCGATATTCCCGTGGAAGAGCGACCCTATGCCTCGTCGTTCATCATGACCAACAATATCCGGGTTTCTTTCCTGGCATTTGCCAGCGGGTTGACCGCGGGACTCCTCACGCTCTGGGTTTTGTTCTTCAATGGTTTGATGATCGGCGCGTTGACCGGACTCACGGCCTTTCACGGCATCGGCTTCGAACTGTGGACTTTCGTCATCGGGCATGGAGTGATCGAGTTGAGCGTCATCTTCATCTCCGGCGGTTCGGGACTCATGTTGGGCTGGGCGATTCTGCGACCGGGCTTGATGCGCCGCCGAGACTCTCTCGCCCAAGCGGCCCGCAAAGCGGTGTACTTGTTACTGGGCGCAGTTCCATGGCTGGTGATCGCAGGGACGATCGAAGGCTTTATCTCCCCGAATAATGACATCGCGGCTCCCATCCATTGGGCAGTGGGAATCATAAGCGGAATTATTCTGTATAGTTATTTGTTACTCGCGGGACGAGAGTGGAAGAAGAACAAAAGGATGAACTCATGAAAATCTATTGGTCATACAAATCCGTGCCAGAATTGGCAGAATTAGATAAAGAGCAGGTTGGGCGCATCTGGCGCAAATCGCTGTTTAAAGCAATGAGCCACTGGCAAGTATGGGTAGGAATATTTCTTTGTGGATGTATTGCAGGGTTTGGATTTTGGCTTGGAATGAGTATAGCTAGTAATGATGCTATTTGGTTTGGGTACCTAGGAGCAGGACTCGGAGGAGGAGTAGGTGGATTTATTGGCAATCAAATCGTTATTCCTTATGTGCGCCCATACATGCGAGAAAATATACAAAACAGTCATTTCGAGTTCATGAAAGCATCAAACGATTAGCAATATTTGTCGTTGCTCAATCTTGTTGTTAGCCTTACAACTGCATTCTTCCCTTCAACTCCAAATAACGATTGATCACTGACATTGAAAGCTGATTCGCAGGCACATCCAAGGTCAACACCCCGCGTTGACGGAGCGAATCCAACACCACACGGCGCTCATCCAACAATTGACTCGCCGCGGCGCGTTGATAGACTCCCAAAGAATCACCTGGCTTCATCTGCGAAGCATTCACCACATCCGGGTCACTGATCGTCACCAGTAAAGGCAAACTACTGCGCGCCAGCATCGACATCTGCGCGACGAGCGAATTCAAACTCGCACCACCGGTTAAATCTGTGAACACAACAACGAGCGCGCGCCGTCTTTGCTTTACAGCGAGATACGCTAATGCCTTGCGATAATCCGGCTCCACCGGTTGCGGCTCCACCGCATACAACAACTCCAACATGCGATAGAACTGTCCGCGTCCCTGCCGCGGGCTGAGATAATGCTGCAC
>CAZMQE010000275.1:0-3788 GCA_964568115.1 uncultured Anaerolinea sp. | reverse complement strand
CGCCAGGTCGCGCCACCATCGTTCGAGCGTTCCCAATTCCAATCGAATTGACTGGCTTCGATGTTGTACCAGACCATCCGTTGTTTGCAAGCTTCTCCTTTGACAATTGCATCGCGGACGAGGATCATCTTGCCGTCTTCAAACTTCCCTGTGAAATCGAGATAGGTGCCGTTGTTGTCCACCCAGGTTTGGCACCACACGCTGCGTTCGGGATCATAAACAGAAACACTCATGCCATTCAGGTCAGCGGAACTGAAATTCTCCTGAATGACCTTGTTATCCATAATACGCAGAACGTGATTGGTGGCTTTGCCGTCCTCGCCCCAGGTCACGTTCCATTCACCGAGCCAGAAATCAAATTGAGTTTCGGGTTGATCGCTCATGTTGCAGCTCCTTCGTAAAATGATTTGCTGGACTATACTCGGCTTAATTGATTTTGCACCCCTTCTAAAAGACTGTTCTTATGGTCTCGGAAAACCATGGACAGTCCCGAACACTGAAACAAAGCCAGTTGCTTGTAGGTGATACTGAGATGTATCTTCGGGCATTAATCCGCAGCCATATTCGAGTGTGACCTCCATGCCGAACGGGACGCGCTTTGAATGGATCGCGCCGCAGCCTTTACAATTCGTCCCGCAGCCATCGACGACAGTTGTCCATGAATGGTTGAACGAGTCAACAGCACGTGTTTCGACGAATGATTGAGTCAACCAGGGTGACCAGGCGCTCAGGGCGATGATGATCACTGTAATAAATACTCCCAGAATCATTTTTCTATACATGGCTGTGCTCCTTTTTGAAGGACGCCAATTAGTATAAAATGTTCCTGAATTTTAGCGTGTATACTTTTGAAAAACGAAAAGGTGAACTATGAGCGAACGCCAAAGACAAATTTATCAGAATGACGGTGACCGATATGAAGCTTTGATCGCGCGCGAAGATTATCAACGCAATATTGAGAAAGCTCTGGATGAGATCGTGAGAGTGGAAGGACTGGATGTACTCGATCTTGGCGCCGGGACGGGACGCCTCGCAGTGATGTTGGCGCCGCGGACCAAGTCCATGCGGGCGTTTGATGTCTCGGAAGAAATGCTGCGTGTTTGTCGCCAAAAATTCGAGGCGAAAGGACTTACCAACTGGCAGGTAGATGTGGCAGATCACCGGTCAATTCCGGTTGCAGATCAATCTGCTGATTTGGTCCTCTCGGGTTGGAGTGTGGCATATCTCTATGTGTGGCATCCTGAGACGTGGAAAGATGAGTTGGAAAAATGGCTGGGCGAGATGAAACGCATCTTGAGGCCGGGCAGTTTCATCGTCCTGTTTGAATCGTTAACCACTGGAAGTGAAATTCCTGTCAAGTTGGCACATCTCCAAGATTACTATCCCTGGCTTGACGAAGCAGGCTTCCAAAATAAATGGATTCGTACGGATTACAAATTTGAATCTGTGGATGAAGCTGAAGAGCTCTCACGCTTTTTCTTTGGTGATGAGTTGGGTGATAAAGTCCGGCAGAACAAGTGGGTCATTCTGCCGGAGTGTACGGGTGTGTGGTGGCTGATGATTTGAGTTAAGTGTTCAATGGCAAGGTACGTAATGGCGTTTTCCGCTTTGCTTTCTTAAGCTCATACTCTTCAAAGACCTGTCGATAATCTGAGGCTTCGTAACGACTGAATACTTCAGCAAAGGGGTTCGGCAGTTTTCGATAGGGTGATACGCCCAGTTCTTTGAGCAGAATATCGTTATATTGTTGGAAGCGCGTGCTGACCGCACACGAGCGCGCATTTTCAAACCGCAGATGTTCGCGCTTCCATTGGCGGACGTATTCGATACTGTGTTCCATTTCCTTGGCGGAGGGAAGTTCAAGTTCGCCGCGCAGATAGGCGCACAACCATTGCGTTCCGATCTCAACAGAGGCAATGTGAAAGTAACCGTGATTGAAGCCTGCCACCGCTAGTCTTGGAAGAGCGGGGTGGAGCATGTGACGATAGAGTTGCGTGCCGTCATTCTCGGCTTCCAGGATCTGCCGATATTTTTCAGGGAGAAAGGGAAAGGTGGGTGTGAGAAAACCAACTGACATAACAACCAGGTCCGCTGGGAGTTCTGTGCCGCTTTTTAGCTTAACTGAATTTTCGGTGAAGGCTGATATTTCTGAGTGATGGGGCAATATTTTGCCATCTGCCACAAACGGATAATATTCTTCCGGTCCCAGCGCGCCCGATGAACGAAAGTCCATGAGAATTTTATGTTTGGGCTGGATGACTTTCAGCCTGTCTTTGGCTGATTGATCTTTGCCGTAGCGCTCCATTTGAAAGCGCACGATGTTTTGAATGAGATTCCAAAAGCCTGAAATCACAAAGCCGAGTTGATTATGTAAGAACCGCTCCATGGCAGTGGGCTGCGCCCAGCTCGTCATCATGATACTGCCGAAGCGTGTGAACAAAGCATATGTGAAGTGGGCGCCCAAGATCCATTCAGGGATGAGCCAGCTGGGGTTCCGAAAAACATGCTGCACCTTTGCCCCATGTTGTGACGCTAACACAGTCATATCCAGCGCGCTTTTACCAAAACCTACCACGACGACATTTTTGTCTTCGAACATCTCCAAGGATGTGAGATCACGTTCTGTGATAATTCTGCCCTTGAAGGATTCTTGATTTGGGAATTTCAAAATATTCTTGCCTTCGGAATATTGTCCCGTAGCGATGACTACGTACCCAAACGCTTCTTCCTGAATTCCGGTCTGATTCTTGTACCGAACCAACCAGCCCTCCGGTTGTTCCTTGAGTTCAAGAATTTCATGCTCGAGGCGCAGATCGAGTTGATGATGTTGCACTGCCTCTGACCAATAACGCAAGATCTGTTCGCCGGTGGGATGCAGATCAGGTTTGAAAGACCAATCAAAATCAGAGAGGCGATATTGGGTGTAAATGTTTTGCAGGTGAACACCCGGATAGGTGGTTGACCAAATGCCGCCGAGTTTTGCAGATTTTTCAAAGATGACCGGTTGGAATCCATTTTTCTTTAAAGTACTGGCAGCGGCGATCCCTGAGACACCCCCGCCGATCACTGCGATCCGTGAACCTTGATTGAGCAACATGGCAACTCTCCTCCGTTTGGCTTGACTGAAAAGAAATCAAGTATCCATGATTTGGATACTTGATTTTTAAATCGTTCTCAGTATGGGATTGTAAAGAAGAGCAGACTTTGCAGTATCCCTCCGCAGGAGGGTATTCAATTGTTCGCAATGCTGGTTTTATCAGCCTTGTTTCTTGAAACCGTTCATCCCGGCTTTGACCAGACCGAACAGACTCAGCCCGATGCTGCCAACTGCAAACAGCCACTTGAGCGAGCCAACGATCATGGTCAACCATGCGAGTGCAGCAGGCTGGGATGGGTACATCGTGAGCATCGAAACAATGCCTACATTTTCCAATAGGTCGAAGAACCATGCACCCACCGGCATCATATTATATTTTTGCATGGGGCTATCTGATTTGAAGGCACGTTGAAACAACCATGAAATGAGCAAACCATAGAACAACGTGTAAACGATCGGGTAGATGATATCGGCGGTGAGTTCGATCTTCATGTATACTGCGCGCCCGGCAGTGCCGTACTTTTCGATCATCGCAAAAGCTTTGGCAGGCGAGTAAAAGAACATCAAGTCCAGCGGCATCACGCTGTTGTTGGCGGCTAATGCCATGATGGCACTGGCAACCGGCATGATATAGCCCATCATCAAACCATCCAATACAAGCAGAATGAGAACGCGCCAGCCGGTTGTCCAT
>CAZMQE010000274.1:0-3807 GCA_964568115.1 uncultured Anaerolinea sp. | reverse complement strand
CCCACACCGATCTCGGTGACGCGTGAGTTGAGCACAGCATTCCAATGCTCCGCATCGTTTTTCCATTGGTTCATCGCATCCTGCGGCAGACCGATGGCGAGGATCTCAAGGTAATAGGGGTTGGAGTATCCAGCGTTGATCAAGCGCGTACCGATCCATGAGCCATCAGAGCCGCTGTGACGCAGGAAGTCGTTGCAAGCCATATCGAGGCTATGTCCCTGTGCGGCGCTTGTCAGTTGTTGATTAACAGTAAGTGGTTCCCGCCCCACATCTGAGCGGGCTTGATTAATGAGCTCGATCAAAGTTTGAACATAACCATCATTATTGGTGTAGGTACAATTGCCTACCTCGACGGCGATCGGTGTGCCTTGCAGGTTGGAGGCTCCGCCGGTCCCGACAATGATCTTGACCCAGAAGACCGCTTCCACGCCAATCGGGATCGTTTGTCCCTCGGCGTTGTGCAACTCAAAATTTCCCAGATACGTTCCATCAAAGGTTGGGGCGACGAGATCGATCGATACGTTCACAGGTTTGCCTGCTTCAGTTTCAGGGACTGGTGCCGCATCTGGAGCAGATAGACGGTCACCGGAGACGAAGGCGATGGTGTAACCGGTCCATGTGCATTTGCCAGTGTTTTGCAGCTTCCAGGTTTTGACGAATTTTTCACCGGCCGGCACTGCTGTGTTATCGGGATAATTCACATCTTCAACGAGGATGGCGGCATCGCCGCAGTTGGTTTTTGCCGGGGTGGGGCTGGGGGTAAGCGGATCAGGCGTCAGTGTGAGGGTAGGTGGAATCGCTGTCGGTACGGTTAAGCCTGGTTTGGTGGGTGGCAGGGTGGATGTCACAAAAAGAGCCGGGGCTTTTGTCGGAGCGTTCTCTTGCGAGAGAGTCACACAGGCTGTCAGTATGAATGTCAAAATGAGCAGAGTCAAAATATTTTTCTTGTTCATAGATTTATAAAGTATAACGCAAATAAAAAAGTTGCTGTTCCAACGGGTTTGGAACAGCAACCGGATGTTTGAAATGCTTGACTTTAAATCATGTAATGGAAGTATGCCGTGCCGATGACTCCAAGCGGTCAAATAAGTTGATTATCCTGCTCCGCTGGAACCGCCGCCCGATGCGCCAGCTCCTCCGGCTGCTACGCTCGCGCCAGCCGTATCCGAAGCGGACATGATTGCCACCATGGCACCGAAGTCACCTGAACTGCCCGCCATGGCATGGAACCAGGTTGGTAAAGGGACACCGCCCAGGCTTTGGAAATACTTTGCCCAACCGGCACCCAAGCCAAACACCGCCGCAAATGCCAGATACTTCTCAAAATAATCGGAGCGGATGGCAGGCTCCCGACCTTTGCTGACCTGCTTGAGATACTCTGCGAAGCCCTTCCAGCGTGCGGCTTGTTCCTCGCCTGTGGGCGTGAGAATAGAATATGCCGAGCTGTAGATCAACAAACCAATGGACAGGATGAATAAGCCTGCACTGACACCGATCAGAGCGGCAAGTGGCGTGAACCAGGCTGGGCTTTTTGAAATGACGATACCTCCACTTGCCATGCCGATAAACCCGGCAATGCTGGCGAAAACCATCATCAAAAATCCAGCAATTGCCAACTGGGTCTTTTTTTGTTTACGCTCCAAATCAACCCAGCCGCGTTGGATGAGTTCCTGTTCAAGCGGCTCATCAAATAATTTGTTCTTACTCGCCAGGCGCGTGGCAACTTCATTCATGTTTACCTGGGCTTCGTCTGATTTGAACAGGGCTTCCAATAAGCCTTGTTCGTGGGCGTTCAAAATCACTGAATGTTCCATACGTGTCAGTATATGATTCTGCGAACCCCAGAAACCTTTTTCTTCGCGCACTTCCAGCACGCCGCGTTGCGCAAGGTCAAAGATCGTGCCCATGAAGTTATGTTGTTGCCCGGTCAGTTTGCCGATGATGGCAGGGGGCACATTAGCTGGTGGGTTAGCGGTGGATATGACAGGGCTTATGTTGAGCTCACGTCCGTTGGCGCGGGCGTATGTGAATAGCCCTAACGTGCCAAGGATCAAGGTTGCAATGCCAGCGCCGAAACCAAACGGTAAGGCTTTGGCGGTTGCAGCGTTGTTACGTTCTTTGTCTGCCTGCCATTGCGGCACAGACTGTGTGAGACTGTTCGGGGAAAATTTTGCAGTGACGATCAAAGCCTCGTCTTCAGCGAAGCCGCTTGTGGTGAGGATGAGGCGGTTGTCATCCTGTTTGTAGTTGAAATTTCGGTCGAGAGTCGGTTGTTCAAGCAGTGTCGCTTGCGAGGGGTACGTCAAAGTGATCGTGGAGTTGGAAATCAAGTAATCATGATCTTCGGGGATGGCGCGCCAGATCAGCGCATCCGTTGTGCCTTTGCGGATGACACCCTCAGCCCGGTAGCGGACTGTGAAGATGTGCGCCGCATCTGACGTAGCCGGAAAATGCCACGTGATCTTGAGCGGATTCCCCGCTGCCACCTCTACCTGACCAGCCTGTGTGCCGAGAGGCATAGGGCTGCCATCCATGGTCGCATCGAGGAAGGTGATACCGTCGGTTTCGGTTGCGGAGATCTCGCGGAAGGCATAGGTGAACGGGTCACCACTGAAGTGGAATTCGACTGTCTCAGTAATGAGTGCCGAGCCGTCTTCTTGAATATCGATCTGCACGTCAAAGCGTTCGGCATAATATGATTTCGCGGCGAATGCGGGCATGGTGAGGAAAAGAGAAGCCAGCAAAACGAATATAACGGCGACAGAAAATTTTTGGGTCATTTGTTCCTCCAATTCGATCTACGATAAGTGTATCTAAAAGTTGATGCTTTCTGCCGGGTGTTTACCAGACGTTAACAATCAGCCTTGGTGGCGGTTCATTTGGAAATAAAAATTCTCTGTGTTCAAAGAACAGCAGAGAATTAAGGCCTGCGTGTATGCAAGTGCTTACAACGAATACATCCATAAAGCGGGGTGTATTCGTACGTGCTCTATGATTATTTTACAACCACAGGTTCCACACGAACTGGACCAAAGATCAAGCTGACGTTTGACCCCGGATGAATAATTTGTTTTGCGGGAAAGAAAATGGTAAATATTTTTCCGGCTTTTAAGCGACCGCTGCTATGTGAGTGCATATGCGGCGCCAGAATCAGAGCTTCCTGGTTTAGGAGCAAGGCTGACTGGTTTTGAAAAAGCAGGTGGGCTTTATCGGGATCAATAATTTTTAAACGTACATCTACAATACTACCCATCATGGAATTTGCCACCAGCGAGACTTGCACGCCATATTTCTCTTCCAATTCGGCGAAGGATGTGAGAGGTGTACTGCATACCTGATCGAGCGAGCCGACATGGTGACCATATGCCCGGGTCACTTCATAATCCCATTGATACGTCATGGCGCTGATGGATGCGATCCACAACAATCCGACTACCGGCAGAACATAACGAAACCCGGAAGTGATGGAGAAAGATAATTCATCGGATGGGATTTTCCAGGAGCGAAAAAGGACCAGGAGAATGAAGGCGCCCTCCAAAGACAAGGACACAATGCCGTATGGAGAAAACCACTCCTCCACGTTCATTTCCGGCATACCCAGGGTTCTGCTCCAGATATAACCCGCGATGGAGCCAACCGAGATAACAAATCCAAGCATCCAGCCCCAAAGCCAGCGATGATAAATGCCCCAGGCGGCGATCAAAGTCCCAAAGAAATTTGCGGCGAATAAGTACCCCATATAAGCCGCTTCCTCGTATTCTTTTTGCGCGGTAAGAATATGGAGCATCCCGATCTGGACGATCAAAA
>CAZMQE010000273.1:0-3833 GCA_964568115.1 uncultured Anaerolinea sp. | reverse complement strand
CAACTCATCATCCCGCCTGATCTCGCCTACGGCGAACGCGGCGCAGGCGGAGTCATCCCGCCGAACGCCACACTCTTGTTCGATGTTGAACTTGTTTCAGTGAAATAACAGAACAGTCCCGCAAATTGCGGGACTGTTTTTCTAATTGCCCCTTAGATGACAGTAACCTTTGACAGATCGGCTTCCAGACCTTTGAGGGTGGCATAGGTCAGCTTATCCATCGTTGCGCCGTCAAAGTTGATGGTTTTGATGGCACGGTAATGTTTCTTAGACCAGGTGTACCAGTTGACAGTTGCAAGGAAGGATACATTTTTAAATGTCGCGCCCTTAAACGAAGCCTCGTTCAGCGATGCCATGTCAAACTTGACTCCGATAAAGGTCTGCCCATCAAAGCACACCCCTCGCAAATCGATGGTCTTAAAGTCTACGCCGCTAAAGATACAGTTTTCAAAGATCGTTTCTCTCAGGTCGGTCGTGGTGAGCTTGACATCGATCAGTTTTACATCTTTGAATTTTGCGTGGGTCAGATCTGACGTGTTGAATTCGGTGCGGACCAAAATGGTTTGGTTGAAGCTCGCGCCCGTAAGGTCACTGGTGGACAGGGTACAGTCTGTCAGATTCGTTCCATCGAAATTGGCTTCGCGCACATCACTGGCATAAAACGAGCTGCCAGTTAAATCCGCGCCCGAAAAATCGGAGCCGCGCAAATCACTCGCTTCAAACTTTCCTTTATGTACACTAACGCCCGCGAAATCGCTCTTCGGCAGGTTGCTCGCGCTGAAGTTTATATGTACCTGGCGCTCCAGCGAGCGGGAGAGGCTGGCAACCTCCTGCACCGTTTGTTCGATGTCACCAATGCTGTCAATGGTCATTGCAAAAGCCGTTTCATCATCCTTGCCTTCGGCTTTGAGTTCACGGAAACGCTCTTGTAAATCGGCGAGTAGGTCAGCCTTGAGTTCGGCAACACTTTTTACTCCATCGTAAGGCGCAAAGACGCCGTTCAAATACTGGTTTATTTTTTCGTTCATAACATCACTTCTCCTTATAATAAATTATCAAGTATGCGCTTGGCATACTCCCAATTACTTTTGTTTTCAGAATACAGCTGTTTGCCCTTTTTAGTGATCTGGTAATACTTCCTTCTGCCTCCCTGGGACTCATCGCCCCAATAGGAGGTAATACAGCCATCGCCTTCCAGCCGCTTTAGGCTCGAATACATCGTGGCTTCCTTCAGTTCGTATTCGCCTGAGGAATTTGTATGGATCAACTTTGTAATTTCGTAGCCATATTTATCGCCGTCCATTAGTAGCTTCAAAATAATGGTATCGGTGTGACCTCTCAGCAGGTCTGCGGAAATTTTGTTATCGGTCATTGTTTTATCTCCATAGGTGTAATATACAGCAAAGTACTATGTCTGTCAAGGTAGTACAACAAATTGAGTACGTATCTAATTATGCAAAATAATGGGATGCGTTTCACATAAGCTGGGACGAAGGCATTGCCCTGATGAAGGCTGGCGGTAAGGCGCAACTCATGATCCCGCCTGATCTTGGATAGAGCACACGCGGCGCTCATCTTTGACGTTGAGCCTGTTTCGACGAAATAGAAGAACAGCCATCCAAAGCGGCTTCTATGTGCGCATGTATAAATCGATGCTGGTTATTCTATAGAAGGGTATCCGCAATTTTTCGGTCGCTTTTGCCAATTCCCGTATTTTTGAGACTAAATACAATGTAAAATTAACTTGACATTATGTATGAATTATATTACTATATGTATACTTAAATTTACCAATCAGATAAACCTACAAAAGAGGAACCATGTCTTTTCAAGAAAAAAATATCGCTGCTTCTTTATCAACCTTCTCCTTGCTCCTGGGATTCTATTTACTCAGGGTGTTTCAATTGATCCAAACTGAGAGTTTTAACCAGGTGAACGTTTTCCGCCTTTGGGGAATTGTTGCGCTACTGGCAGTGCTTGGGACGATTGCCGTCACCATCTTCACACACATTGTGGGCGGGGTTATTCATAAAATAAAAACGAATGAAGATCCCAATATTGAAGATCTTCAAGATGAACGCGACCAACTCATTGAATTGAGAGGCACAAAAGTGGCTTATACATTCTCCTCAATCGGGGTCGCTCTTTCCATGCTGACGTTCGTCTTTGGTCAGTCTCCACTGGTGATGTTCGCCCTGTTAATTTTCTTCGGGGTTTTGGCTCAGGTTATCGCGGATATTTGGCGGCTTTCTCTTTATCGAAAGGGATTCTAAGATGGGCAAAAGCCGCATTAGCAACAACATTCGGAAATTGCGTTTTTCTCATAACGAAATGACCCAACAGCAATTGGCTGAAAAAGTAGGGGTCACGCGTCAAACCATCATTGCCATGGAGCAGGAAAAATACTCCCCTTCTTTGGAATTGGCGTTTCGGATCGCACTCGTTTTTGCAGTACCACTGGAAGAAGTATTTTCCTACGAAACCGGAGATGGGTCTACCTAGCCTGCTCCCACAAAATCACCCCAGGTAAATAACTGTAAACGTAATAGCAGAAACGCAATGTGAATTGCGTTCTATTCAACTTGCCTGCACATAAAACAAAAGGAGATACAACATGCATTCAAATAAAAACAGAAACTCAATAACGGAATGGCTCATTCCCGCCGCGCTGATCGCACTCAGCCTCGTGCCGGTATTGGCTGGCACGGCACGCTTATTCGAATTGAACAACAGCGCGGAGATCACGCCAGCCAACGCCCGCTTCTTTGCGTCACCGCTGCCAGTGATCGTGCACATTATCAGTGTCAGCCTGTATGCCATTTTGGGAGCGTTCCAGTTTGCCAAAGGTTTTCGCTTACGGCACACCCACTGGCATCGCATGATCGGGAAGTGGCTGTTAGTCCCTGCGGGTTTGGCTGCGGCACTTTCGGGTTTGTGGATGACTTTGTTCTATCCGTGGCCCGCGGGCGATGGTGTGATTCTTTATGGCGAGCGTCTCCTCTTTGGGTCAGCCATGCTGATCTCTGTTTGCCTTGGGGTTGTCGCACTCTGGCGCCGGGACTATACAAGTCACGGCGAGTGGATGATGCGCGGCTATGCCATTGGCTTGGGCGCAGGCACACAAGTATTAACCCACCTGCCGTGGATGCTGTTATTCGGCACACCGCATGAATTTACACGGGCTATGTTAATGGGCGCAGGCTGGATCATCAATATTGCAGTAGTCGAGTGGATCATCCACAGGCGGCAAAGCCATCGAACACAGGCAGCGCTGTCATATGCGCGTTAGCCTTATCTGGCATTTCAATTCAATCAATCAAAGGATAATAAAATGAACAGCTTACAAAAGATGGGCGGCATTGCCGCACTATACATGGCGACAGCATACGTGGTGGGAATCATATTGTTTCTCTTCGTGTTGGACTATCCCAACATCGTGGATCCCGCCCAGAAGGTTGCGTTACTCGTCGATAAACAGCTGACCATATACGCAATGAACCTGATCCTGTATGTGATCTTCGGTGTCTTCTTGATCGTGTTGGTGCTGGCACTCTACGAGCGCTTGAAAGCTGGCGCTCCAGCCATGATGCAGATGGCAGCCGTGATTGGAATCATCTGGGCTGGCTCACTGATCGCCAGTGGCATGGTCTCGAATGCTGGGATTGCCCCCGTCATCGCGCTCTATGCCAAAGACCCGGCTCAAGCTGCGCTGACCTGGCTGGGCTTCGAGGTCGTAGCGGAGGGGCTCGGCAATGGGAATGGCGAAATATTAGGCGGATTAATGACCCTGTTGATCAGTTGGGCTGCTTTAAACACTGGCGGGCTTCCCAAAT
>CAZMQE010000272.1:0-3848 GCA_964568115.1 uncultured Anaerolinea sp. | reverse complement strand
CTATCAGAATAATGCAGGCTGTATAATTTTGTAAAACGCCTGCCTGTATTGGGGTCGTTTTGTCTTAATGCCAATCTGGGAGACAGCCATGGAACGTAGTGACGTTTTTCTTTCATACCGCCGAGTCGATGTAGACTTTACCAAGAAGTTATATAGCGCACTCAAAGAAACGGGCCGTGAACTCTGGGTGGACTGGGAAGATATCCCACCTGGGGTGGAGGGCTTTTCAGATGAGATCCAGCGCGGCATCGAAGGCGCAGATGCGTTCATCTGTATTCTCAGCCCCAGTTATCTTGAATCAGAATACTGCCTCATGGAATTGCGTGAGGCGCTCAGGTTAAAAAAGCGGGTGATCCCGATCGTTTTGAAAAAATTCGAACCACTGCCTCCGCCCGAAGGAATCGGCCACATCAACTGGGTGTATTTCACACCACATGCGGGACAGAAGAATAAATTCGAGGAAGCATTTCCCAAAGTCATTGAAGCGCTTGAAGCGGATTATGACTACGTCCGCGAACATACGCGCTTATTACTGCGTGCTATTGATTGGGACAAGGCGCAACGTGCCAAGAGTCTCTTACTGAAAGATGCCGAGATCGAAAAGGCGGAACACTGGCAGGTTGCTGCGATCAACAAAAATCCTGCACCGACTGCACTGCATGGGGAGTATGTTCTTTTAAGTCGCACAGTGCAACGCCAGCAGCAGAGGCGTTTGATGGCGGTGATCGGGGTCATGTTGGCATTTGCTGTGGTGGCGGCGATCTTTGCAGGGTTTCAGTGGAATTCTGCGAACCTCAGCGCGTCAACTGCTGTGGCTGCAAAGAATGAAGCGCTCACCCAACAAGCCAATGCGGAAATTCAACAAGCGAATGCTGAAAAGCAACGTGCCACGGCGGTCGCGGCTGAAGGAATGGCAGTCCAGCAGCAGCAAGTTGCTGAAAGTGAACGGCAGAATGCGCTTATCTCCAGTCTGTCAGCTCAATCTCAGTTGACGCAAAGCCACCAGCTTGGAATTTTGCTGGCTTTGGAAGCCTATAATGCCAGCCTGAGAAAAGGGGAAGTTACCTCAGCTGTGCAGACCTCCCTGCGTTCAGCGCTGATTGATTTTAGCGGTGTGCCCGTGCATGCTTATACTACCAATGCCCAGGTTGTTTACTATAGCCCGAATGACCAATGGCTTGTCAGTGCCTCGAGCAGTGGCCAAGTGCAAGTGAGTGATTTATCTCAAGGTTTGGATGCAGACCCGATCACGTTGGTTGAAGCGGGCGGGTTGTCTAACATTGTGATGAGTCCTGATAGTCACTGGCTCGCAGGCATTTACAACAAGCCCGATGCTCAGGAGCAGGAAATCTGGCTCTGGTCTTTTGATGATTTAACAGCCCCGCCTGTCATACTTGGACTGCCCAATAGCGACGCGTCGATACTTACGCTTGCATTTGGTGACCCAGCCAGCAAAGAATATTGGTTGGCGGTTGGTCTTGCAGATGGGAGTATCTATACTTGGAATGTGCCTGATCTGCCGAATGCACAACCAACGCTGTTCTATCACGACCGTTCCGGAAACAGCGCAGTCGATATGAAATTTAGTCCCAATGGGTTGTGGCTCGCCGTAGCATTTGTCCCTGATTATGCAAGTCAAACGGTTGTAACAGGTCCGTTTATGCTGCTCTGGGATATGAAGAATCCTGCCAACGCGCCTCTGCCGATTGATCTCTACCAAGCAAACATCTCCAATTTGACATTCAGCCCATCTGGCAAATGGCTGGCAGGCATTTCAGATGGAAGCAGATTGAAGCTCTGGAATATGAAGGTGGTTACTGAAAGCCCAGCCGCCACCGTATTTGATGTAGGACAGATTAACAGCCTGACCCTCAGCCCGGACGATCGATGGTTGGTGGTGACAGGGATCAATCAGGCGCAAGTCCTTGATCTGCGGACATTGAGTAATCCGATTAATTTACCCGGCTATAAAGATTACGTTTTGACTTCCGGCTTCTCACCGGATAGCCAGTGGCTTGCCACAGGTGATTGGGATGGTCACGTGCGCTTGTGGAATATGGGCGATGTGGCTCAGGGCGGCTTGAGCGAATCACAGGCACAATTATTTGATGGCTTCGATGTCATTGTCAACTCTTTGCGTTTCAATTCGGATGGAACGCAATTGGTTGCTGCTGGAGATAACCAGGTGCGGGTCTGGAATTTCCCCGTGCCGATTTCTGAACCGCTGCGGCTCAAAAGCCTTGGCAATTCCACGCTGAAAGATTGGTCGTTGATCATGACCAATGAATACAGCCTCCTGGGCGTTGACCTCAAAGACAAACAACCGACTGTCAGAATATCGACAGTGCACAAAACCCCCATTAGCTACACCGTTAGTTCAGATGAAAGTTACGTTGCGGTTATGAGCGCCAAACAGCTCCAGGTTTGGGATCTGAACAATGTAGGCAAAGAACCCATCTTCGAAACAGAACTCCAAACTGGTCAGTTCAGCACGGTATTTTTTAGTGAAGATAACCACTGGCTCTTGTATGCCGCTGGGAATCAAGTCTATGCCCTCGAACTTCAAAACCCTGGCGACCCCGTGGCGTTGACCGGAAATCGAAAAGTATTTCCCATTCAATCTTTATTTTCGTTTGATAAGTGGTTGATCAGTCAAAGCGTTGGGGAAATTCTTGCCTGGAATCTGACCTCCCTGACCCAGGCGCCCACAAAATTAATGGCACCCACACCCGATACCTATATCCAGTTTTACGAAGAGGGTTCATCCTGGATGACCATCTCGCAGCCGGGGATGATCCGTGTGTGGAATTCTGCTGACCTAACAGCAGCCCCTCTTGTGATCGAAGCAAAAGCCTCCCCCATGATAATCTTACAGGATCAATGGCTGGCAGCTTTTATGGATGAAGATGGAACGCTTCGCCTCTGGGATTTAACCAAACCTGCCACGCCTCCGATATCTTTTTCCGCCGCTGTAATACTCGATTCACAAGCCTGGATCGTTGATTCTGATCCCGAAGGCACTGTGCAATTGTTCAACCTGAACGGTTCGAAGATTCAAACAACCTCGCTTGGTAAGTTTGTAGTGACCGCACAAGTCTTTAGCCCCGATGAGCGCTGGCTTGCACTTTCAGTGAACAAAGATGATGTGCCAATGCTGCTCGTCTACGATCTAACGAACAACCTGGCTCAATTGGAACTACCTGATCTGATTCCATTAACCTTTAGCGAGGATGGGCATTGGCTGGTGCTGTTCGATCAGGAAAGCAACCTGGTGGTGTACGATTTACAAACCGGGGAACGCTTGACTGAAACATTTCCAGAAAGTTATGCAATCTCTTTTAGCCCGAATGGCGAATGGTTGATCGGGTCAACCGGTAATAATGCAACCAAGGAACTGCTGGTTGATTTGAATGCCGGGCAAAGCTATATTCTCACCGGTCATACTGATAATATTAATGGCGGCTTTTTCACACCCGATCAGCGCTGGTTTATGACGTATAGCTACGATGGCACGGCACGTCTTTGGGATTTGCAGGATCTTTCCAAAGACCCGGTGGTTTTACAGCATGTTGAAAGCGTTGGTCTGCCTGTCATGTCTCAAAATGGTAATTATTTGATCACCTCAACCAACAATTTTACATACATCTGGCGTATGGATTTTGAAGAAGTGCATGATCTCGCTTGTCGTTTGGCGGGACGTAACTTGACCCAAGCCGAATGGTCAAAATATCTGGGTTCACTTGAATACCGCCGAACTTGTGAGCAATGGCCCTAGCTGCCGGTGTTAAATCTGTGTGGAGCCTTCGCCCAGGTTCCTTATAAATAAAGTTTGGTTTATGTTCCCCGTT
>CAZMQE010000271.1:0-3871 GCA_964568115.1 uncultured Anaerolinea sp. | reverse complement strand
ATATTGCGCTGGAAGGCATACGCAAAGCGCAAGGCATTGAGCACGGAACCATCGCTATAGACCAAGCCGGGCTTCAAAGTGAAGACCAACTGGGTTGCATCATCACTGAACTTCCAGGATTCAGCAGCACCGGGAACGGTCTCGAGTTTTTCGTTCAAGGTGGTCAAGCCCATGTAGAATTTGTTCAAGTGGGCGATTTCATTGACGAAAGATGATTTCTGCGGGTCGATGATATCGGGATAGGTACCGGTATTGACACGCAGGATGGCGGGTTTCTCTTCCATAACCGGGGCATCAGTCGCCGCGGGTTGAGCGGGGGCATCAGTCGCCGCAGGTTGGGCGGGTTCAGCCGGAGCAGCAGTTGGGGCAGCGCCACCGCAGGCCGCAAGGACCATGCTGGCGAGAACCAAAAGGCTCAGTAAAGCAAACATTTTACGCATTTTCTTCTCCTCACAAAATTTTGTTTCAATTTGGATACGATATGAGATTTGGAACCATTAACTATTTACAGGTGATGTACCACCTCCTTTCAAGGTTTTACGAAACCAAATGACAAGCCACAAAATGGCCTGGCTTCACTTCACGGAATTCAGGGCGGCTCTCCGCGCACTGTGCCTGTGCGATCGGGCAGCGTGTACGGAACCTACAGCCCGAGGGCGGGTTGGCTGGCGAAGGCACATCCCCCACTAGGATCGTGCGTTTGCGAGTGGCTTCCACCACAGGGTCCGGCACAGGTACCGCCGAAAGTAATGCCTGAGAATAGGGATGCAGCGGATTGGCATACAACTCATTTCGGGCAGCCAATTCAACCACTACACCCAGATACATGACCGCCACGCGATCGCTGATATGACGCACCATCGAGAGGTCATGCGCAATGAACAAGTAAGTTAGATTGAATTTTTCCTGAAGTTCTTCGAGCAGGTTCACCACCTGCGCCTGAATGGAAACATCCAACGCGGAGATCGGCTCATCACAAACAATAAAAGAAGGTTGTAACGCCAGGGCACGGGCAATCCCCACGCGCTGACGTTGTCCGCCGGAAAATTCATGCGGATACCGTGTTGCAAAAGCGGGGTTCAAGCGCACCAACTCGAGCAATTCCTTCACACGCTCATTGCCTTCAGCTTCAGTTGCCACATTATGTACAAGCAATGGTTCAAGAATGATCTCACCGATCGTCATACGCGGATTCAGACTGGCATATGGATCCTGAAAGATCATCTGCATTTTGCGGCGCATCAGGCGCAGGTCTTCACCTTTGAGTTTCACGAGGTCAACCCCGTCGAAATTCACGTTACCTGAAGTGGCACGATACAACTGCAAGATCGTGCGACCCGCTGTGGACTTTCCACAACCGGATTCGCCCACCAGACCCAGTGTCTCGCCGCGCTTCACTTCAAAGGAAATACCATCCACAGCACGCACAGCGCCAACCTGCTTTTGAAATACACCCCGCATGATCGGGAAATGTTTTACGAGATTATCAACACGAAGCAAAACATTGTTGTCAGACATATCAGCGTGGTCTCTCTTTTTTAACGTCCACCCAACAGGCAACGCGGTGTTCAGGCGCAACCGTTTCGAGGACAGGGTTCTCATTCCAACAACGTTCCATCACCCACTTACAACGCGGAGCAAACGGGCAATGTTTGGGTTTTTCAAACAACATGGGGGGCAGACCATCGATCGAAGCCAGTTTTTTATTTTCACCCCTGTCGATACGCGGCAAACTGCCGATCAAACCGATCGTATACGGATGCGAAGGATTCACAAACAACTCATTGACCTGCGCCTCTTCAATAATATAACCACCATACATCACAAGCACACGCTGGGCAAGCCCTGCCACAACACCGAGGTCATGTGTGATCCACACGATTGCCATGCCCAACTCGTTACGCAGACGTTTGACCAGATCCATGATCTGCGCCTGAATGGTCACATCCAATGCCGTGGTGGGTTCATCTGCGATCAACAATTGCGGTGAACAGGAAAGTGCCATGGCGATCATCACGCGCTGGCGCATGCCACCGGAAAATTGATGAGGATAATCAGACAACCGATCTTTTGCATTCGGGATCCCCACCATCTCCAACAGTTCAGAGGCACGCTCATCTGCCTGTTTTTTGGTCATGCCAAGATGCAGCATCAGCGGTTCCGTTAACTGACGCCCCACCGTTAATACCGGGTTTAATGAAGTCATCGGGTCTTGAAAGACCATGCCGATCTGCGCACCACGAATGGCGCGTATCTCGTCTTTCGACATTTTCATAAGATCCTGACCAAAAAAATTCGCCATCCCCGCTTTCACATTTCCAGGAGGGGTCGGAATCAAACCAAGGATCGAGAGCATCGTGACGCTCTTGCCGCATCCACTTTCACCAACCACTCCGAGGGTCTCGCCCTCTTTCAAGCCAAATGAAACCCCGTTTACCGCATGTACAATTCCTTCAGATGTTTTAAAGGTCGTTTCAAGTCCTTGAACGTCAAGTAGAAGTTCTGGCATCTACATACTTCCTTTACTGCGATGGAGTATTAGGGACATACTGTTCTATGTACCAAGCAGGAGAATTATACCCAATTCCATAAGCGCGTCAATCATAATACCTGCTTACAGGCTTTGAAACACCCCAGAATCGCAAAAACAGTTCCAGGGAACTGCTCAAAACAACACTCCAAAGGGATGTAGCGGGCTATTTCCTCAAAATGGATGAAATCCGCTTCACGCCTCGGGGAAGCTGATTCAACAGCTGGAGCTTGAATCCCGGCTGAGGCATTTCATGAATCAGGCTCCGGCGTGGGAGGCAGCGAGCACTTCATCCAAATAAAAAAACAGGACCCAGAATTTTCTGAGTCCTGTAAGATTATTCTGCCAGCCAACAAGCCACCCAGTGTCCCGGGGATAACTCTTTGAATTCAGGCTCTTGCTGTGAGCATTGATCTACTGCGATCGGGCAGCGCGGATGGAAGCGGCAGCCTTTGGGCGGGTTCAAAGGGCTGGGCACATCGCCCTTCAAAATCGTGCGCTCACGCTTGACGGTTGGGTCTGGGATCGGGATCGCAGACATCAACGCTTTGGTGTATGGATGAAGCGGGTTGCGGAAGAGTTCTTCGCGTCCGGTCAATTCCACCATTTTGCCAAGGTACATCACCGCCACGCGATCTGAAATATGTTCAACCACGCTCATGTTATGAGCGATGAATAGATAGGTAAGTCCGAATTCAGCCTGCAGGTCTTTTAAAATATTCAAGACCTGCGATTGAATGGAAACGTCCAATGCAGAGACTGGTTCATCACAAACAATGAACTTAGGTTGCAAAGCCAATGCACGGGCAATGCCGATACGCTGGCGCTGACCACCTGAAAATTCATGTGGATAACGGCGGGCGTGATAATCTTCAAGACCCACCTTTTTCAGCATGTTGATGGCGATATCCCAGCGTTCTTTGGGATGACCAATATTATGAATTTGGAGTCCAGCCATCACCGATTCGCCGATGGGCATGCGCGGGTTCAAGGACGCATAAGGGTCCTGGAAAATGATCTGCATGTTGCGGCGCGCAGCCTTTAGTGACTGGGGCCGCATTTGTACAATATCTTCTCCATTAATAAACACGGAACCAGAGGTTGGCTCGATCAAGCGCAACATGGAACGTCCCACCGTTGTTTTACCGCAGCCAGATTCGCCCACCATACCCAGCGTCTCACCTTCCTTGATCGTGAAACTAACCTTGTCCACTGCCTGCACCCAGGCGGTCACCCGCTGCATGATTCCTGAACGCACCGGAAAATATTTAACCAGGTCTTTTACAACCACAAGATCATAATTGTCATTAGATGAATTAATTGGCATGGTGGGTTCACTTT
>CAZMQE010000270.1:0-3893 GCA_964568115.1 uncultured Anaerolinea sp. | reverse complement strand
GAAGAAGCGATGACGCTGGTCGAAGAATTCAAAGAGAAACAAATTCCCAAGTCCATTGGGCTGATCGGCAACGCCGCCGATGTGTACACAGAACTCTTTCAGCGAGGCGTCATTCCCGATGTAGTGACAGACCAAACGTCCGCGCATGAGGCGTTGTTTTACGTGCCGTCCGGTTTATCGGTCACAGCGGCAGATGAATTGCGCAAATCTGATCCTGAGAAATATAAAAAGATGGCGATGGATTCGATGTCCAAGCATGTGCAGGCGATGTTGAACTTTCAACGCGCAGGCGCGGAGGTGTTTGATTATGGCAACAACCTGCGGCAACAAGCGTACAACAATGGCGTGAGCGATGCGTTTGAGTTCCCCGGTTTTGTGCCAGCCTATATACGTCCGTTGTTTTGCGAAGGCAAGGGACCGTTCCGTTGGGTGGCGCTTTCTGGCGATAAGGAAGATATTTACACCACCGATCAAGCCATCATGGAATTGTTCCCGGATGATGCGCACTTGCATCGCTGGTTGAAGATGGCGCGTGAGAAAGTTCCGTTCCAGGGCTTGCCCTCGCGCATTTGCTGGCTGGGCTATGGCGAACGTGCCAAAGCAGGTTTGATGTTTAATGAGTTGGTCGCCAGTGGAAAAGTGAAAGCGCCGATCGTGATCGGGCGCGACCATTTAGACTCTGGCTCCGTTGCTTCACCCAACCGTGAAACCGAAGCCATGAAAGATGGTTCGGATGCAATTAGTGATTGGGCAATTCTCAATGCGATGATCAACATCGTTGGCGGCGCTACCTGGGTCTCGTTCCATCACGGCGGCGGTGTGGGGATGGGTTACTCGCAACATGCTGGGCAAGTTATCGTGGCGGATGGGACTCCTGAAGCAGCTCGAAGATTGGAAAGAGTCCTGACAACAGATCCAGGCATGGGCGTAGTCCGACACGCGGATGCAGGGTATGAGATCGCAATCGCTGCAGCGAAACGTCACGGCATCAAAATGCCGATGTTGAAGTAGTCGATGAACAAAAAAGTTCTGGCAGGTTTAAGCGCACTTGTGTTCAATACACTCGCTTGTGAACCTATCTTTGTGATCGGATGGAAGGAAACCTTTTTCGTTTTTATCTTGATCGCATTCCTGATCGGTCCGCCGATATACAGGTTCATCCGAAAGTTTGAAAAGAAAGATAAATAACGGAAAGTCAAATGGGGCAGTGAAAACCGGCGCATCATATGATGCGCCGGTTTTCACTTATGTCGCACCATACTTTTACTCTTGACATACTGTGTGATATACAGTATCATGCGACTATAGGTGACAATATGGAAAACGATGAACTTGTACAAAACATGCTGTTGGAACTGCGGCGCGGTGTGATCTCCATTGCGGTGTTGAGCCAGTTGAGCAAGGAAGAGTATGGTTACTCCCTGCTCAAGGCGCTGTCCGATAAAGGTCTGGAAGTGGATCAGAGCACGCTCTATCCGCTACTCCGCAGGCTCGAAGCCCAGGGACTGTTACAGTCCGATTGGCGCATTGCGGATGAAGCCCGTCCGCGCCGGTATTACGTGATCAGCACACAGGGCAAGGCTGTGCTGGCAAAACTCAAAAAAGAATGGTCGACGATGACCGCGACTCTGAGTCAAATGTTGTCGTAAGATGCTGTTATAGCAAAGGAGAACAAAATGAACTTAATTGATAAATATGTTGCCGAAGTCGGCACGCACCTGCCGCTCCTCAAGGGGCGTGAAGATATAGAGAAAGAATTGAAATCCACGTTGGAAGATATGCTCGAAGATCGCGCGGGGCAGACTGGGCGTCCGCGTGATGAAGCGTTGGAGATCGAGTTGTTGAAGGAATATGGCTCGCCTCAAAAAGTCGCTTCCACCTATAACCCTCACCCCTATCTTATTGGTCCCCGTCTCTTCCCGTTTTTCCTGATGGTCCTGAAAATCGTCATTGTGGTTGTGGTGGTTGTCATGTTGGCACTGGGCTGGATCAAAGCGGTGACAAGTTTTCCGCTGTTGGCTCCTGATTTCATGCAGATCATTTTGCAGGGATTTGGAAACGCACTCTCCACTGCCATCGCGGCATTCGGAAATGTGGTGCTGGTGTTTACCATCCTTGAACGGGTCCTGCCTGAGAAAGAGATCGGCAGTTTCTCAGATGAAAAAGAGTGGGATCCCGCCTCGCTTGCAAAAGAACCGGATCCTGATCTGGTGAAGCGCGGCGACTTGATCGCTGAGATTGTATTTACTGTATTGGGATTGGCGTTCTTGAACGGGTTATTCAACCTGCCTGTGTTTACCGCTGAGTTCTCAAAATTCATCCCGTGGATCAACGCGGCCTTCCTCGCCGAAATCATTCTGGATGTATATCTGCTCTCGCTTGCAAAATGGAATGTAGCGGGACGGGTTGCCAAAGTTCTGATCGAAGCCGCTGGTGTGGCGATCACAGTCATGCTCATCCGATCG
Organism: uncultured Anaerolinea sp.; assembly: GCA_964568115.1. GTDB lineage: Bacteria > Chloroflexota > Anaerolineae > Anaerolineales > Villigracilaceae > Defluviilinea. Next base: position 1,428 of record CAZMQE010000270.1, on the reverse strand, counting down.
CCAGGGTTCATGATCTTCACCACCGAGTCGATCGCCAGTTATATAGATGCCTCGAAAAATCTCGGAGAGCTGACCACCATCGTCAAATATTCGGTTTCGCTCTCGTTGGTCGTTGTGCTCATCATCCAGGGCATCGAACTGGCAAAGGCGCTGTATGGGTTATTGAAAAGCAATTACAAAACAAGATAATTCAAACATAACCAGGATATAAAGACGCCTCCAAATTTCTTGGAGGCGTCTTTGCAAAGACCTGATTTACTGCTGCCGTAACGGCGGCATGGGTATCGGAATATTGAATGTCGTAGCCGCCACGCCCATGCCAAGTTCACAAGTGTTGGGCGGGATCGTGGCAGTATAACCACGCCGCGAAGATGGATACTCCGCCGCCCAGAACATGAAACCGAGCATACCCGGTGTAACGCCAGCGCCATTGGGCGCGATCGTCTGCAGGAAATTGGCACCTGCCTTTTGTTCTGATGATGCGAAGTTATTACAGTTGGCGATGTTGCCTTTCAGATACAAGGCGCCGGTAAACTTTGCGGGCGCCAGTGGTGGGACAGGCGGTGAGTATTGTGGCTTGCCATCCACATGTTCCTGCCAATCGGTGGGCGTGCTGGAAGAAGTGCCGCCTACCATCGCGTTGGCATAATCCAACACAGGGTTGGCTGTGGTCAGCCAGTATTGCGTGGCATGGCGATTCAGATCGATCAACCAACGGTCGCCTGCGCCCACGTCAATGGTCAGGCGCGCGGCATGATTGGCACCGGTGGCATCGTAAGGCAACACTGAGCGATAGGCATTTATGAACGCCTGCACTCCGGGGATGTTGGGAGCACTGCTGTTCTCGTAATCGATCTCAATGCCGACACCCATGGCCTGGGCGATTGCCGCAGCGTTCAGACCAAGTTGTGTGGGGTTGGCTGCCAAAGCGGCGTCCCAATCGGCAGTATACGTGATCCCACCGATGGAAAGCATGACGCGAATTCCGCGGGTTTTGAAATAATCCACCACGGCTTGATTCATCCCAGCGGGGATCATGTTATTGAGTCCGGTATCCGTCTGGTTGAGCATTTTCAACGGGTTTACGAAACTCAACACGACCACATTCACCGACGGACGTCCGTCACCGCGATCGATCAGCCAGTGATTGGCGGCGTCGAACTCGGTCATATTGCGGACGAGGCTCCAGTCACAATAGTGATTCCCGCAATGCCATGCGCCGAAGATCTGCATGGGCGTGGCAGGCGCCGGGGTGGCGGTGGGTCCGGGCGGCGGTGTGGGGGTGGGTTTTCCAGCGGCGGATGCCATGTTAATGCCACCGAAAACAAGTAACGCAACCAGAAAAGCGGTCAATAGTGTACGGGCAATTTGCTTGGGCATATCATTCTCCTTTTGTGCATCGAAATTGGATTGTTCAACAGGTTGTGG
>CAZMQE010000269.1:1692-3966 GCA_964568115.1 uncultured Anaerolinea sp. | reverse complement strand
GTCGCCTTTATGGCTGAAACCAATCTTGCCACCAACAATAACACAGACATTTACACCATGCGCATGGATGGAAGCGCTGTCACAAACTTAACCCATGACCCTACGAAAGATTTCAACGCGAATGACTACAACCCAGCCTGGTCACCTGATAAAAAGAAGATCGCCTTCATCAGCGACCGGGGCGGGAACTCGACCGGTAATATAGATATCTTCGTGATGAACCCGGATGGCAGTGACCAGACCCGGTTAACCAACAACCCCGGCTTGGATGATTTCCTCGCATGGTCACCTGATGGCAAACAGATAGCATACTACTCCAGCCCCATGGATGAGTTCTATGCCACTGGTCAACTCATTATCATGAATTCAGATGGCAGTAACAAGACGGTCATCACGCAGGAACCGGGCTATTATTACTTCCAGGGTTGGTCGCCGGATGAGCAGAAGATCGTTTACGGAAAGCCAAGGTTGGTTGGAGAAAGCTTTAAAGATATTGGTATCTATATGGTTGATATTGATGGCAAAAACCAACACGAATGGTTTGTTGGTAACTTCGATCAACTCCATTGGGAAGATTCAGAACATTTCCTGGGTGTTGTTCAAACCGGTACTGATGCACAACCACAATGGACGCTTTATCGTTTCTCTGCGGATGGCAGTCAAACCGAAATCGCCACTTATAACGCGCCAATTGCTGCATTCTTTGAGAATGCTTACGTGGTCGATGGTCAGAACGGGTCAATGTGGTTTACATACTCAAACAATCCCATATCTACAGTTCCATGGAATTCGGCTCAAAAATGCCAGGCAACCGGTGACGCCTTGATATCAACCAGTCATGTTATCGCGCCGGATAAAAAACAGGCTTTCGTGATGATCAATTGCGAGAAATCCAACTTGTTTTACCTGGAGAATGAGGATGGTTCAAAGGTCGAACCGCTGAATGGATCAATTGATGCTTCACTAGGACTATTTCCGCAGTGGTCCCTTGACGGAAAATATGTCAGCATAATAACTTTCAACTATAAAGATCCATTTGCAGATACGACTGTATATCTTTTTGATATTGAAAAAATGCTGAAAGACCCATCAATCCAACCCATTCAAACAACCTTGAATATGACCGTGAGTGGACGACTGGTATTTGGCTTTCCGCCAGGCGATAATGACAAACCTCAAAAGCAATCAACCCCCAAGCCGCTGACGTTCTCGCTCACCACGCAACAAGCAAAGCTATTAGCCAACTTCACTGTGCTTGAGCCTTCGTATCTGCCAGCGGGTTATATTCTGGAAGGTATGGACTACGACCCTTATACTCAAAAGGTCGGCATGAAATATATCTCTCAACAGAGTGAAGGCATATTATTCGTTTATCAACGACGCGGAGACTTTGTGCACGACCCAGCCATGCAAGCGTATGTAACGCCTGTCTCAATTGGAAATGTGGAAGCTGAATACGTGCAGGGCGCATGGATCTATGACACGCCCGCAACGACCACACCGCGTTGGGATCCATCTGCCACTTTCTATTCACTCACCTGGCAAAAAGGCGAAGTCGTATTTTCCATCGAGTTTATAGGCGGCGAAACTGTCACACCTCCCTCGCTGGCTGATTTCATAGCCATCGCCGAAAGCTTGAAATAATTATTCTCTCCCCGCCTTGACCTAATTCCATTAAAATTAGGCGATGCCTACTTATGACTTTATCTGTAACGCCTGTAACCAGCGCTTTGACGTGTTCATGACCTTTAGCGAGTACGGCAAGAAGACCGTCACCTGCGCGCACTGCAAGAGCAAGAATGTCCGCCGCCGCATGACGAAGGTGCGAATTGCCAAGTCTGAGGAGAGTCGCATGGAATCCATGGCGGGCGGGATCGAAGGGCTCGAGGATGATCCCCGCGAACTGGGGCGTGCGATGCGCAAGATGGGCAAAGAGATGGGTGAGGAGTTACCGCCTGAATTCAACGAAGTCGTCGGCAGGCTCGAAGCTGGTCAAAGCCCCGAAGAGATCGAGTCCGCGGTGCCGAATTTGGGAGACGTAGGTTCAAGCGACACTGAATGATCTCCGTTCTTACGGGGCTTAGCCCCCGCAAGAACATAAACAAAAATTGCCCTGTTGTTTTACAGGGCAATTTTTGTTAACTCAACACTACAACATTTTTTCGATCATGGCGCGATGCTCCGCAAAATGATCTGTAGAATCACCCAGCACCCACATTAACACCGGGCGTTTCTCGGGGTCATCGGCGTGACGCGGCATCAGGAGGTCTTCAA
>CAZMQE010000269.1:0-1592 GCA_964568115.1 uncultured Anaerolinea sp. | reverse complement strand
TCTTCAACTCAGCCAACACATCCTGGACTGTACGATTGCGATTGCGCTCGAACAGCGCCGGGTTGATAATATCAAAATCCCAATCCTTCGTCACTTCTTCAGGGAGATGCAGGGCTTCATGCCGCGGACGACGATCCAGGTGGTAACCCATCAACGCATTCATCCACTCGGTAAGGTGCGCCAGGTTATCTTTTGGACTCCAGCCGCCCTCATCCGGTGTGGTCATTTGAGTGAAATCAAGTTTGGCGACCACATCCATTAATAATTTCCATTCGCGCTCAATGGACGCCATCAACTCAGCCTTACTTCCAGGGACCCATTCCTCTGTGCTCATTTTCGGCTCCTTCTACGGGACAATTGCCCCGCCAACTACCAGTTTTTCCTTCTCTGAATCTTTTCGCAAGATCCAAGCATCGCCACGGACGAGAGTCGTCTTCTTCCCTTCGGCTTTCACATACGCACCATCACACAACATGATGACCGGGTTGTCGTGAAAAACATGATAGTCTGAAAGCCAGTCATCATGCACAGCAGACTGTCCATAGGCATCTGCGTCGTAATGTGCCAAAAAGTTGAACGGTGTGGCATTCAAACTATCGAAACGATTCGCCTCTACCGAATTCATATCCTTGGAGGTCAGAATATTGGGTCCACACACGATCGCGCCCGCACTAAAACCGACCACCGGCAAACCTGCCTGCACCTTCTTGCGCAGAAACGGCATGAGACCGCTGAGATGCAAACGCTGATTTAACAAGAACGTATTCCCACCTGAGATATAAACCACGCGCGCCTTGCGAATAATGGCTTCCATCTTCGGCAGGTCCATGCGTTCGGTGTCGATCAAATCGATCTCTGCCAATCCCTTAAACTCACGCACAGTGTACTCTAGCCACTGATTGACATTCAACGAAGCCATTGGCAGAAAAGCCACAATTGGCTCATCCTTATCATCCAAATATGGGCGGCAGGCATCCACCACCCAACGCATATCGCGGTCACCAGGAGTAGAAAAGAGATGGAGATTTATCATAGATAGAAATTTACCGTATAAATTCCGAAGGAATGAAAAATTTAATGCTCAAGATGGCGGTATTACAAATCCTGAAAGGATGACATGATTCATCGTGAAATCATGACACCCCTTCGGGGTTATCGGGCACAAAATCATAGAGCTACAATCATCTCACTCCTTCGGAGTTGTTTCACTACAACGTTAGAATGATCGGCTCGTTCTTGGTGACAATGATCGTATGCTCGAACTGCGCGGCGATGGTTTTATCCACTGTGCGCAGGGACCAGCCATCACGCTCTTGGGTCACACGTCCAATGCCGGGGGTGAGAAAAGGCTCAATGGCAAGAACCAGACCTTCGTTGAGCATGCGGCGATCTCTAGCGTCGTAATAGTTCAGGATCTCAGTCGGCGCTTCGTGGAGTTTACGTCCAATGCCGTGACCGGTCAGGTCATAGATGACGTTGTAGCCGCGTTTCTTGGCTTCGGTCTGCACGGCGCGGCTGATGCCGTTCAAGGGATTGCCCGCTTTGGCGGCGTGCAAGGCTTTTTTGAGCGTGGCTTTGGTGGCTTCGATCAG
>CAZMQE010000268.1:0-4010 GCA_964568115.1 uncultured Anaerolinea sp. | reverse complement strand
TCCCAATCTTCTTTGTGGGTTTGTCCGGGTTCGCGGACGTGGACGTGCGGGTCAATTAAGCCGGGGAGTTTAAGCATGTTGATATTCTCGTGATCCTTATTTCATTATTTGCTTGATCTTTACAGGGTATTCAGGAATTCATGTTATAGTCATTGTATGGAGAGCAAGATAATGCCAGCCAATAATAAACAAAAAGATTTATCTGATTCGTGGATAGCGGTTTTTCTGCGAGGCATAGTTTCCATGCTTAAGAATATCGTGTCCGTTATCCTGTTATTGATCACTTCAATATTCTTTCGGTGGGTAAACGGAAAACAATCCGAGTATGATGATCTGGAAGACAAACCCAAGCATTAAAACGAATCGGTTGTCTGTCTGGGTAGGTGCAGGTATCAAGCAGGGCGGTGAGATACGTCATAGTGTCAGGTGAGATAAAAGTCGTTGAGCAGAGTCAGTTTCAAATTTTAGAAAGATGCGGACATGATGATGGGGATTGGGAACGGAGTCCGCTCTCAATCCCCATTGTACAACGTTAGAAAGTGATTCGGTTAGTCGCCGCGGACAGCCGGTGCTTTGAAGATTAGGAAGATCGAGTTGACAAAGATACCGAGGATGGCGGCGAAGACAATCGCGGGAATGCCGTTCGGGAACAAGTACGGCACGTTGAAGGGGAACACGCCGTTCGGCAAAGCGAGGTTACCGCCGATGCCGCAGACGAGAATGATCGCGCCGACTGCGAGTTGTTTCGGGTCGAAGAGGTTGACCTTCTCGGATTGGATGAGCGCGACACCTTGCATACCGATCACACCGAAGAGATAGATGCTCAAGCCGCCGACCACTGCCGCTGGCATGGTGTTGACCAACGCCACGAGTTTGCCGAAGAAGCCGAACACGACCGCCATGGCGCCTGCTGCCATGAGCACGGCAGTGGAGTAGTTGCGGGTGATCGCCATTAATGAATTGTTCTCGCCATAGTTGGTGCCCGCCGCCCCGCCGAGCATTCCGACTACGAGATCATCGGCGCCGTCGGCAACGAGATTAAGACCGATGAGTTCCTTGATGTTGAAGGGCTTGCGTCCGAGTTCGGCGGCGAGCTCATCAATGTAGAGACTCATTTGGTAGAGGTGCGCTGTGGATTCTGGCACAGTAGCGATGAAGATGAGGGCAATGCTCAACGCCATGCCCCAGGCATCGGGGTTGTTGAAAGCGGGGAAGGTGAATTTGGGCATTTCGAGCCAGTTGGCACTGGCAACACTTTCGAAGTGCACCAGCCCAAAAGGAACCGCAACCAGATAACCAAAGATCGCACCGAGCAAGATCGGCAACATGCCGATCAAGCCCTTGCCTTGCAGGTAGACCGAGAACAGGATGGTGGCGACCAGGGTGATGAAGGCGACGGTCCAGGTTTTGGCGGCGATCTCAGGGGCTGCCCAGTTACCAGCGTTGCCGAGCGCGGCGCCAGCCAGCGCCACGCCGATGACCATTGCCATCGAGCCGGTGACGATCGGAGGCAGGACGCGGTCAAGCGCGGCTTTGCCAATGCGCATGATGAGCAAGCCGATCAGGATCTCGAAGATGGCGGTTAGGATGATACCCACTTGAACGATCTTCACACCTTCAGGGCAGTAGACGGCGGCAGAGTTATAGCAATCTGGCGCGAATTTGCTCATGACCGTGATGACCACGGCGATGTACGAGAACGATGACCCGTAATACATCGGGATCTTGCGCTTCGAGACCAGCAGGGCAACGATGGTGCCGAGTCCCGAGGCGAGCAGGGTGATGCCGACATCGAACTTGGTGAGGATGGCGACCAACACCGTGGCGGGGAACATCGTCAGGAATTGCTGGAAGCCGAGCGAGAGCGTCGCGCCCATGGGTGGATTGTCATCGGGCAGATAGCCGAAGACTTTCACCGCTTCACCCTTCGCCGAAACCTGTTGAGGCTGAAGCGGAGCATTGCCCCCGCCCTTCGCCTTTCCTTTGGACTTGCTTTTATTTGCCATAACACATTCTCCTCGCTGTGAGATGATATAAAAAAAGAGAGCCGCTACAAGCGACTCTCTAAATTCCAAAAGCAGAAACAATCATTCCGAAGAAGTGTTGGTGGAATAGTTGTTTCGGGTGGGTATACCTACACATTGCGCCGAATTTTACGCCGATTTATAGATGTGTCAAGGTGTGGGAATGGTTTGATCATGGCTTTCTCAAAGTCCGAAAATCTCTAACGCGAATGTCACGAATAAAGCGAAGGACGCGAATTTTTAATTTGTTTCGCGAAATTCGCCCGTTTTGCGTAATTCGCGTTAAGACCACGCTGCAAACCTATAAAACTGTCAAGCTACTTTGAGAAAAGCCATAAAAGGTTTGATGGAACAGAATCAGGTTGCGGCGAAGCGTGAAACGAAAACATGGATAAATCTTAGGATATTCGTCACTAAGATGATGAAGTCACGGATGATATAATCCCGCTCATAAATTTCGCAAGGAGAAACAAGATGGCATATCAAAACGTAAAAGTCCCCGAAGGTGGGGCGAAGATCTCGATCGAAAATGGCAAGTTGAATGTTCCTGCAAACCCGATCATCCCCTACGTGGAAGGTGATGGCACCGGCCGCGACATTTGGCGCGCTTCCGTGCGCGTGCTTGATGCGGCGGTGGAAAAAGCCTACGGCGGCACACGCAAGATCCATTGGATGGAAGTGTATGCGGGCGAGAAGTCGTTCAAGATGTTCCAGAGCTGGCTGCCCGAAGAAACCAACGAAGCCTTCCGCGAATTTTTGGTCGGCATTAAGGGACCGCTCACCACACCCATCGGCGGCGGCATCCGTTCGTTGAACGTGGCATTGCGCAAGAACCTTGACCTGTATGTCTGCCAGCGCCCGGTGCGTTGGTATAAGGGCGTGCCTTCACCGGTCGTCCACCCTGAATATGTAGATATGGTCATCTTCCGTGAGAACACTGAAGATATTTATACCGGTATTGAATTTGCGCACGGCACCGAAGAGAACAAGAAGTTCAAAGACCTGTTCAAGGAAGCCTTCCCCAAGGAATATGCCAAGATGCGCTTCCCGGATACTGCTGGGATCGGCATCAAGCCGGTTTCGGTGGAAGGCACCGAACGCCTCGTCCGCGCTGCCATTCAATGGGCGTTGGATAATCATCGCAAGAGCGTGAACTTCGTCCACAAGGGCAACATCATGAAGTTCACCGAAGGCGCCTTCAAGGATTGGGGCTATGCCCTCGCCAAACGTGAATTCCGTGACCGCATCGTCACCGAGCGCGAGACCTGGATCCTTGGTAACAAGGAAGCCAAGTCCGGCTTGAGCGTGGAAGATAACGCCAAGATGATCGATCCCGGTTTCGATATGATGAGCCCCGCACAACAGGGCGAGATCAAAGCCGAAGTGGAAGAAGCGCTGAAGTTGTGGGATACCCACGGCGAAGGCAAATGGAAGAAGATGCTGCTCATCAAAGACTCGATCGCAGATGTCTCTTTGCAGTTCACCATCATCCGCCCGCGCGATTACGATGTGATCGCCACCCTCAACCTCAACGGCGATTATCTCTCCGATGCGCTCGCGGCTCAAGTCGGCGGTATCGGCATCGCTCCGGGTGCGAACATCAACTACGTGACCGGACACGCCATCTTCGAAGCGACTCACGGCACTGCCCCCAAGTATGCCGATCTGGATAAAGTGAATCCCGGCTCGGTCATCCTCTCGGGTGAGATGATGCTGCGCTACATGGGCTGGGGCGAAGCTGCTGATTTGATCGTCAAAGGCATGGAAGGTGCCATCGCGGCCAAGACCGTGACCTATGACTTTGCCCGCCTGATGGACGGCGCCAAGGAGATCAAGTGCTCCGAGTTTGGCGATGCCATCATCAATCACATGAGTTAATTGCTAACGCTTTACTGCTCATAGAATCAAAAAGTCGGGACTTGCAAGTCCCGACTTTTTGATTCTAAAAAACTTGACTGAGTTTATCGAAAAATGTTTTTGTTGGGT
>CAZMQE010000267.1:0-4013 GCA_964568115.1 uncultured Anaerolinea sp. | reverse complement strand
GTCTCATACCAATAAGCCCGGTTTTGCAGCCGCCAGGTCAACCATTCGAAGCGATGCAAACTGAATAGCAACACACCTTCCACCAGTCCCGTAATGAGACCGAACGCTGCGGCAAGTGTGAGGATGTTTTTTGTAAAATCTTTAAAGTTATCTTTCACGCTTTGACTCATTTATTATCGTAGGGCCAGGTCATCCCAAACTTGGACAAAAGATCGAGATAATAATTCTTGAGTCCATCCAACACAGTGGGGTTTTCAGAGGCAAGATTATGATCTTGCTGTGGGTCGTCGTTGAGGTTGTACAACTCGACACCATTGAATTCGTGTTCGATATATTGCCAATCTGATGAAAGCACGGTAACCATATCGCCCTTAATGGACAAATGATTCGGGTTGACCCAGGTCGATTCCGCCATCTCAGCGATCGGGTCGGGAAAAGAGGCGGCGGAGGCTGGATCAGTCCACAATTTTGCCAACGAGGGACCGGGGAATATCGTCTGCCCGGGTTCGCCCAACATATCCAACAACATGGCAGGAACGAAGGTATTCGATACTGGTGTGGAAATTCTCATTGCCTGCGGCACCGATTGCGGATACCAGACGATCAATGGCACATGGATCACAGGCTTGTACAACGAGTTGTGATGTTCCCACAAGCCATGCTCACCGAACATTTCACCGTGATCCGAGGTGATCACCACGATGGTGTTATCCAGTACGCCGCGCCCCTCCAATTCCTTCAACAACAGATCGATCTGCTGATCGGTGTAATAAATGCCGCCATCATATGCATCGATCTCACCCTGGATTTGTTCATCGGTCTTGGGGTTATAAATATCGGCGGTTGTCCAGTCCGTATTGACCAAGCCGCCGGGGTTTGCAAACTCAGAAAAGTGTGCCCGTTCCGGCGAAACATACGGTGCGTGAGCATCAAAATAATTGATGAAGACAAAGAACGGTTTTTCGGAGTCTTGATCGATCCAATCCAAAGCAGATTGGTTGACATTCGGCGCCCAGCGGCGATCAATGGAAAACTCCATGTTTAACACTTTGTGGAAAACATAATATTCCAGAAAGCGGCCGTACATCGTGCTGACTGCCAATTGGGGCAGAGTTTGGTAATAATCTTCGAAGTGGGCAAAGCCGCGCGCAAAACCCCAATGACTTGTAACCGTTTCAAAATTCCCAACAAATGCACCGGTGCGGTAGCCGCGTTCGGTCATGGCTTCAGCGATGGTGGGATACGTTTCATCGAGATCACGCCCACCGTCTGCCTTGTGTTCGTAGGGCCAGCGACCGGTGAAGAGTGAAGCATGTGTCGTCAGCGTCCATGAGGAAGCGGAATAGGCGTTCTCAAACATCACCCCTTCTGAGGCGATGCGTTTCATGGTCGGGTCGGTCTCGCGGTCATAGCCTTGCAGGGACATGTGATCAGCCCGCAGAGTATCGACAACGATGAATAACACATTCGGCGTGGATGCTTTTGCGGCGGGCAGATTGCCGACCATCGTGCGTTCTTGAATCCAGAAACCGCCCTGAACGACGATGAATAAGGCAATGGTCACGCCGACAAGCCCTTTAAGAGTCCTTTGTGCAAATGGGACAAAGCGCTTCTCGCGTTCAAAAATCGACAACGAAACTTGATAGCCAAGTCCAGCACCCAACAATGCGGTGGCGGCGGGATTCAATCTACCGGAAAGATAAACCAAAAGCCAATCGAAGAAAACCATGAAACAAAAAACGAAATACACTGCCTGCTTCGCAAATTTACGCGGCAGTAACTGGGCGACCACAGCCAACCCCGCGCCAGCAAGCAAAAAGAGCAGCGCATCAAAGATCGGTGCGACCCATAATACCTGCCAACCAGAACCGAGATATGTGATCTGTCCTTTCAAGGCTTCGAAGCGTTGCAGAACGTAGAGCAACACGCCTTCCACCAACCCGGCGACGATGCCGAACCACAAGGCGTATTTGAGTATCTCACCTGCAAATTGTTTGTCGAATTTTTTCATGGAATTTTTCCAAACGGAGGTCACGCTTTTAGCGTGACGGTTAATAAAGCACAAAAGTTGTCACGCCGCAGGCGTGACCTACATTATATGTATCCCAACCCGCTCAAGCGTTCACGGAGCATGGCTTGCTCATCTTCATTCAAGCCGGAGGCGGTGTTCAATTCCATGCCTGCCACCCACGATCTGCCTTCGATATTCGTCGGCAATGGATAGCCAGCCAGTTCGAGCATTGTTGGCGCAAGATCGAGCGTCGAGCCGTCTTGATAGCCGGTGATCGGATTGTTGGATGCGACCAGCACAAAATTATTTTCGCCAATGATCGCCAACAACGTATCATCACTCAAGTACTGAAGCGTGTCACCCAAGCCGAGGTCAAAGTCAAGGTATGGGTCGTTGGATCCGCCTCCAGTTGAGAAAGAAGCGTTCAACTGACAACATTCCCATGCGCCCGATTCAAGCTTCGCTTGCAAAGCGGCAAAGTCATCAAACATCGTCACATCTTTTCCGGCTTGTGCGAGAAATTCACTCAACGTCAACGTGTGCGCTTCGTGGCGTCCAACAATATTCCATTCCTGTGGGTCGCCATCGAGCTCACCGAAACAACCCATTTCCATTAGACGACGAAAATTTTCGAGCCGCTCATCGGCAAACAATTTGGCGCGTTTCGCGCCCTGTAAATTAAACACCAAAATTTTCATGACAGCAAATCGCTCCCTTCCATTGCAGCGCCTTTGGCAACACCGAGCGCATTCAGAATTGTAGGCGCAAGATCAACCAAACCCGGCGACCCCGCATCGAATTTTTTATTCATGAACAACACACCCGAAGCCAGCGCCGGATCGATCACATGATCACCGCCCCACTTCTTGGTGTTGTCTGCAAACAGACCCTGCGGCACACCGCCCAACGGCGTATCCCACGAGACACGATAGCCTTCGGAAAAATTGACGACGAGATCAGGCGCTTCATTCGCATACGGACCGTGATAGACATCTGCGCCGCGTGCCACGCTGCGAACTGCCACTGCACTACGAGCCGGATCCACCAAACCGGTTAATCCACTCACGATCCCTGCCTGAACATTTTCCACATCCCCATCGCTGACGATGCCATTCGCTTCGCGTCCCTTGCGATTGAGGAAGATGCAGCCCAAGCCCATCGCGAATGCCTTGGTCTTATCCCAATCCACATTCTGGAAGAAGTCACCGCTCTCGCCAGGTTTGAAACCGGATTTCAATGCCAGATAGCCATTATCATGCAACCATGTGTTGAGGTTCAAACCGCGTTGGAAAGAGTTCATGCCATGATCGCTCAATACGACGAACAACGTATCAGGGTCGGCGTGCTTCATGGCTTCACCGACGATCTCATCACATTCACGATAATGTTCTTCAATGACCTTGGCATAACGAGAAACATCTTCACCACGATTAGCAGGATGGTTCGATTCCGTGAACCGCCAGAACATGTGCGCCAACCGGTCAGGTGTATCGAACAAGCAGAAGAAGAACCCCTTCTCAAATCTACCAAGTTCAAATTCCATCATCTTGCGACGTTCTCGCAGCACAATGCGGCATTGATCAAGATAAGAAGACTCGTCAAAGCGTTCGTTATTCAAGCCATCATGATCTTCCGCCATGCCAGCAGTGTAATAACGCCCGATCTTCATCGCCAGATCATGAGCATATTCCTGCGGTGAACTGATCGGGAACAACGGTTCTTCGGTCTCAAAATTCACCGGCGATGCATACAACTCAAAATCAGGTGTGATCTGTCGCAGGTTGAAACGCACGATGCCTGAAACGGATTGCATCATGCCGACCTTGAACTTGACCTTAAGCCACTTGCTCCACTTGCCCAGCCCCACTTCAACTTTGTCGGGCTGCCCCTGGGATGTGATGATGATCTTGTTGTTGGGCTGATCGATCTGAATGTTGATATCAAACTTGTGATCAGACTTGGTCTTCGGGTCGCGCGGACCGATGACATGCGTGGCAACTTT
>CAZMQE010000266.1:2105-4101 GCA_964568115.1 uncultured Anaerolinea sp. | reverse complement strand
TTGATGCCGTCCGATTTTTTTATCCGAACCGTTCTTCCTTCCATACGTCTGCACGGTTGTGATAACCAGCCTGTTCCCAAAATCCACGGCGGTCACCTGCCATGAATTCAAGCGAACGCAGCCACTTTGCACCTTTCCACAAGTACGGCGTTTCAAGGCTTTCGTTACCGGGAATAAATCCCACAGTGCCGCGCAACGGATAACCGTGATCAGGCGTGATCGGCTCGCCGTCAAAGTGAGTGGCGAGTAAAAAATTTTCCTGTAGAACAACTTCCAATGGAAGATTGACCGTGAAGCCGTATTCCGCATGTTGCATCACATGGGTGGCATTGGGTTTGATCTTGAACAAACCTTGCTCCACCATGGCTCTGACAGAAACGCCTTCCCACAAAGTATCGAACTTGCTCCAGCGCGTGACGCAATGAATATCCATCTGGATCTTTGCTCGCGGGAGCTTATTGAATTCGTCCCAAGTCCAGCGTTTTTCTTCTTCCACTTCACCCCACACGCGAAAATCCCAGGTGGCTGGGTTGAAATGCGGTACAGGTCCATAATGAAGGACTGGGAACTTGGTAGTCAACGATTGGCCAGGTGGAAGTCGTCCTTCTTTGCGAATCCGATCTTCTTCCTTGCGCCGGTCAAAGCCTTCAAATGATGAAAACATGGCAATCTCCTCTTCAAAATTATATCAATAACTTGTAGTGCTAGACTCTCCGTAAGGAACGATTGTTACAAGCATACTATTACAGTATTCTTAACTACCCAGGAAACAGCTCTGGCGCCCAGTCTGTAGTTATAGCCAGAAAAAGGGCAAGTTCGTACTATTTCCGTTAACGGCAAACAACGTACGCCAAAAAGGTTATAATATCGAAACCACGGATGCAATCGCAATGATTCCATGCAACTTTAATGCTTATTTCAGCGTCTTCTATGTAACACACGAAAGCAGGAGCGACCTGCCATGATCAAGGATGGCGTCGCACTGCTCAAAGCTGCACAAAAACTAGATGAAGAGGCTCTTACAGCCATCTTCGATGAATTTGCGCCCGCCATTTACAAATATACACTTAGGCTTTGTCACGACCCGATCGTGGCAGACAACATTGTTGGCGATGTGTTTGCCCAGCTTTTGGAACAATTCGCCCAAGGCCGAGGTCCGCGCACAAATTTGCGTTCGTACCTTTACCAAACTGCTTATCACCTCGTAGTTGATCGCTCCAGATATAACCAGCACACAGCCCCTCTGGAAATCGCTGTCAACATGACCGGCAAAGGTCAATCTGCCATTCCTACGCAAACACAGATCGAAGAACGGGTCCTCATGGAAGGTCTTGTAACCGCCATGAACTCAGAGTTGACCGAAGATCAACGGCACGTGATCATCCTGCGGTTTTTGGAAGATTTCAGTCTCAAGGAAACTGCAGAAATTGTTGGCAAGGATGTTAACAATATCAAGGTAATCCAGAATCGTGGTATTGCCAAGTTACGCAAAGCCCTTGGGTTACACATGGATGATGAATGAATGGAATTCAGCTCAAGCGATAAACAAGTTATCGATTTATTGTCGAAACTAAAAAATACAGGTGGCACATATCCAGCCGCTATTATGGCTTCTCGCCGCGAGGCGTATATGAAGCAGGTGGCAAATATTGGCTTGGGTATCGGCATGGGTACACCGATTAAAAATACAGCAAAAAGAGGCACTGGCGCTGGGACCGTTGCCACAGTCACAAGCAAAATTCTGGAAACCGCCTTGATCACTGCCATTGTGCTAGAAGCTGGTGCAGCTGCATATTTATATCGGGATAAAATCGCCAGCCTGATTAGAACATCCAGTACGAGTTCATCGAGTGTACAGGAAGTTTCCACTCCATCAGAAGATGCAGCTTCCTCCAGCAATATTTCCATCAAGCCCACAGAATCTCCGTCTGGCACGGTGACTGTTTCGCCAAGCACGGTCACTTCCGCCCCATCGCCCTCAAGTACAGTCACTACC
>CAZMQE010000266.1:0-2005 GCA_964568115.1 uncultured Anaerolinea sp. | reverse complement strand
ACAAATAATCGGTATTGATCCTATCAAATCGACCGGCTAATAACGGCGCTCAATTTCCTGACGAGCGCCGTTATCCTTTTACCCAACGCTACAACGCAAGCAATCCAATCAACAGATAAGGGCTGACAATTATTTATATTCCGCTAACATAGCCATGCTATAATCTTCAACCGAAAAGGTAAATTATGCTGAAAAATTTCGTAAAAATCTTCGGGGGCGACCCCAACAAAAAAATCATTGAACAATTAAGCGGTGTGGTTGCCGAGATCAACGCGCTGGAGCCTGAATTCGAAGCGCTCAGCGATGAAGAACTACGTGCCAAAACGGACGAGTTCCGCGAGCGGATCAAATCCGATATGGGCAACGTGGAAGGCTTGAGCGAGAAGGAGCAGTTCCAGGCTGAGCAGGACGCGCTGGAAGACATCCTACCCGAGGCGTTTGCAGCGGTGCGCGAAGCGTCCAAACGGACAATCGGCCTGCGTCCGTATGATGTGCAGCTGATCGGTGGCGTCATTTTGCATCGCGGTTCGATCGCAGAGATGCGCACCGGCGAAGGTAAGACGCTGGTCGCCACAATGCCGATCTATCTCAATGCACTACTTGGCAAAGGCATTCACCTCATCACGGTCAATGATTATTTGGCACGCCGTGATGCGCGCTGGATGGCGCCGATCTTTACCATGCTCGGCCTGACCATTGGTGTTCTA
Source organism: uncultured Anaerolinea sp. (assembly GCA_964568115.1). Classification (GTDB taxonomy): domain Bacteria; phylum Chloroflexota; class Anaerolineae; order Anaerolineales; family Villigracilaceae; genus Defluviilinea. The sequence goes on along the minus strand of CAZMQE010000266.1, from coordinate 1,298 downwards.
CAAATGGCGGCTGTGACTGAGAATGGCAAGAAGGCTTTTCTCGTAGACTTTGAGCGCGAGTCGCCCCATGAAGACCAACAACACCTGCGCATGGTGGACCGCAAACTGGCATACGATGCGGATGTGACCTACGGCACCAACTCAGAATTTGGCTTCGATTATTTACGCGACAATATGACGATGAGCCTAAGAGATCGTGTGCAACGCGGTCATCATTTTGCGGTCATCGATGAAGTGGACAATGTGCTGATCGATGAAGCCCGCACCCCACTTATCATCTCAGGACCCTCAACTGGCAACCTGGAATGGTATGGCAAAATGGCACAGGTCGTGGCGCAATTCAAACCGGAAGATTATGAAGTCAACGAAAAGGATCGCAACGCCTCCTTTACGGAAGTTGGGTTGGCACATGCCGAGCAATTGATCGGTCAACCGTTGATGGACCCTGATCGCCCCGAAGATGTCACGCCTGAACAGGCACGTTTGCGCGGCTATCTCGAACAAGCCATGCGGGCACAGTTCCTTTTCAAACGCAACAAAGATTATCTAGTACAGGGCGGCAAGGTGATCATCATTGATGAGTTCACAGGCCGTCTCATGCCAGGTAGAAGATGGAGCGATGGCTTGCATCAGGCGGTGGAAGCCAAGGAAGGCGTAAAGGTCGAAGCGGAAAATGTCACCTACGCCACCATCACCATTCAAAATTATTTCCGCATGTATCAGAAGCTGGCAGGCATGACCGGCACCGCCATCACCGAAGCGGAAGAGTTCAGCAACATTTACAAAGTGGAAGTGATCCCCGTTCCACCCAATCTCGAATATCAAGCCTTCGGGAAACAGGCTGCGCTGGTTGAAGTCAAAGCCAAAGACAGTGACGGCTACGCTTACAACTACTTCGCCAAGCGTGAAGATGCGCAAAAGACTCCGCTCTTTTATCGTCGTAAAGATTACCCCGATGTTATTTATAGAACTGTCGAAGCGAAATTACGCGCCCTGGTCACAGAGATCGTGCGTGAACACATTCTTGGACGTCCGCTGTTGATCGGCACGACTTCGGTTGATTCTTCAGAAAGACTCTCGCAACGCCTCAAAGCGGAACCTGTGCGCCGTTTGCTGCAAATTGCCCTTGTCCGACAAACCTGGATGGAGGCGAATAAGCGTGAAGAAGATGGGCGTCTCATTCCAGAATTGGCGCAATTCAACGAACCGATCGAAAAGATCTCGCCCGATGTTTTGCGGAAATTCATTCAACCCTTCGGGCTGACAACCATCAGCCTGGATGACCCATCCAATCTGGC
>CAZMQE010000265.1:0-4111 GCA_964568115.1 uncultured Anaerolinea sp. | reverse complement strand
CAGTGCTCAGGTGTCGAGCCGCCGCAGGGACCGTTGCGCAAGCCCTTCGGACATTCCATTGGGCAGATGAAGGCGGTTTCCTGCAACATGCAGTTGCCACACATGCGACAGCCAAAGAGCGGTCCTTTGAGCATGTATTCGAGATCTTCCATCAACTTGTGGCTGAGGGGTTCTTCTTTAAATGGGGAGTAGGCTGGTTGCCAGCGTCGACCGGGGGTAAATATGGGCATGGTAACTCCTATAAGTGTCAGGTGTCACGTTTCAAGCTTCACGTTTTATGTGTGAGCGGTCATGGGTTGCGCGACCTGGAACTTGACACTTGAAACCTGAAACTCTAATTCATCAAATACGAATCCGCGTAGATCACTTTGTTCAGCAGAATTTGCGTGGTCTTCCAGATTGAGGACTGTTCAGGGTCAGATAGGTCGAAATCTTCCATCTGCGGCTCTTCGCTGGCGGCGATGCGCTCTGCAATCTTATTGTAGACACGCGCGAGTGAATTACTAGTGTCTTTTGTCTCTATCCAGCGGATGACATCGTTCTGCTTTTCATCGAACGGATTGGCGATCATCATCTGCAACCCGACGCCCATCAGCATGGCGAGATAGACGCGGTTGATAAGCGGACGATTTTCGTTCGGCACAGCATTCGAAACATTGCTCAAGCCCACTGAAATCTGCGGCGTTGGGTCCCATGCATATTGCAGCGTGCGGACGGTTTCGATCAGATGCGGGCAATATTGCTGGCAGCCTGAGCAGGTCAACACGAGCGGATCAATGATGAGGTCCTGCATGGGGAAGTCAATTTCCATCATGCGCGGGATCAATGCTTCAACCGCGATATTCACACGCGCATCCGCTTCAACGGGAATGCCTTCCGAGCGCATGGTCAACGCAATGACCTTCGCGCCGTATTTCTTCGCCAACAGCGGGATCTTCTCCAAACGCTCCGGCTCCGCCGAGGTGGAGTTGAGGATGGGCTGTGCCTTGGTAATCTTCTGCAAAGCCGCTTCCATTCCATCCACGTTGGTGGTGTCGATCGAAAGCGGGACATCCACCACTGTTTCGACTGTCTCCACCATCCATGGGAAGACCTCCGCCCAATCCTTCTTGCGCGGACCCAGGTTGATATCCACAGCCTTCGCACCCGCCTCCACCTGTTTGACCGCCAGGTCCATGAAAAACTCACGGTCTTTGTTCTTCAGTGCTTCTTTCACTTTCTCCGAAATGATATGAATGTTCTCGCCAATGATGTACATGGTTTCTCCTTTCGTGATGTAGACAGGTGGACATGCATACATGTCTCCCTGTTTACTTGTCTACTTGTTTACCTTCCAATGCCGCCGCCACACTCGGGAACTTATACAGATCGGTATGCGGCAAAAATAATGCGGATGTGAATGCATCGTAAAAAGAATTGTCCGCTGATAGTTCAATATAGGTCATGCGCTTTGCAATATCTGTGATCTGTTCACGCTTGCGCCAATCAAGCAATGCGGCATACGCGCCCTTCACAGATGTGTTACCCAGAAAATCAAACTGTTCCCACGGCAGGTCGGGCAGCAGTCCGATCTGTACAGCTTTTTCCACGTTGATATATTTTCCGAACGAACCGCCCACCAAAACTTTTGAAACGCTTTCCAGTTGAATGCCAACAGTTTCAGCGAGCACCGTGAAACCAGCATAGATGGCAGCTTTGGCGCGCAATAAATTATCGACATCGACGCGTGAGATGACAATGTCTTCACCGGATTCGGACTCTGCACCCCAAGCCACTACATACTCTCCGCCATGCGTTCCTTCGCGGACCCTTGAACTGCTTGCCATTAAATTAACATTTCCTGCCTTATCCAGGATTCCGGTTAAGAACGCCTCCGAAAGTAGGGATATCAAGCCGCTGCCGCAAATCCCTTTTGGTTTGCCTCCGCCGATGACGCGGTACGTCGGCTCGAAGGTTTCGCCGTTGATCCAGACCTCTTCGATCGCGCCCTGGGTGGCGCGCATGCCATTAACCACGCCCGCGCCTTCAAAGGCGGGTCCGGCTGAACAGGCACATGTAACGAGCCAATCGCGATTGCCAAGCACGATCTCTCCATTGGTGCCCACATCCAGGAACAAAGTGATATCTTCGGCAACCTCCAAGCCCGAGGACAACACTCCGGCGGTGATATCCGCACCCACATAACTTGCCACACCGGGCAGACAGTCCACGCTGGCTTCGGGGTTGATGTTCAAACCCACATCGCGCGCCGCCAGGACCGGCGGATGGTTCACGACAGTCACGAACGGTGACAGACGGATACTTCCGGCAGGGATGCCCAACAGCAAATGCATCATCGTGCTGTTGCCCGCGATCGTCGCCTTGACGATGTTCTCCGGTTTGGCGTTCACGCGCTTGCAGGCTGTCTCTGCCAGATGGTTGATCGTATCCAACACGCGCTGACGCAGATCATCACCTCCGCCATTTTTGCTGGCATACATTATTCTTGAAATGACATCTTCGCCGCGTGCGATCTGTCCGTTGTATTCTGCGACTTGTGCGCGCACCTGCCCGGTGACCAGATCGACCAGCCACAAAGAGACTGTCGTAGTGCCAATATCAATGGCGGCACCCCACAGCGGCGAGTATTCATCCACAAGACCGGGTTGCAGATCGATCAGCCGAACGGAACGATTGCTCTCACTGCCTTCAAGGAGGTTGGCAACATCCACCACCGCGGTGACATTCCACTCGCCTGCGCGCAGAATATCGCCCATTCTTTGCAGCAGACTTAAGGAGCAGGTCACATGTTCGAAGCGTTGTCCCAAACGGAAGGCGGTTTGCAAACGCGACCAGTCATCGGTTTGATCATCCATGCTGGGCGGGGTAAGTTCCAAATGGACACGGTGAACAGTTTGGTCGTTTAGATATTCATACCCCTCAGGGACAGTGACTTCGGCAACAACGCGATCGGTCGTGAGTTTTCGTTCGATCTTCTCTTGCGGCGGGATAAAGATCGCAACATCGCCTTCAACCACGGTCTGACAGGCTAAGGCAAAACCTTGTTCAATTGCTTCTGTTGAAAGTCGTAAGGTGCTTCTTCTGCGAACACTGCCTTCCAGCACCTGCACGGCGCAACGACCGCAGCGTCCCTGCCCGCCGCACGGCTGACCGATCTCAATGCCCGCCAAATGCGCGGCATCTGCCAGCAGGGTGTTGGTGGGGACTTGCACAACGGTGGGTGTTGGCGAGTCAGGTTGCGTGAAGGTGATGGTGTGTTGCATTTGTTGGTCTTTGTCATTGCGAGGGCGTCAGCCCGAAGCAATCTCTCACCCGTTGACGGGGATTGCTTCGTCGGGCTACGCCCTCCTCGCAATGACGATTAATTCAATACCTGTTTCATAAACGCAGGTAGATCGACCGCTTCTCTTGGACCGACGCGGATCTCCCAGCCTGCGAGTTCCTCTTCGAGTTCACCGGAGAGCACCGCAACATGACCGGGCAAGACAATTCGTTTCTTGCTGACTTTATCAGCCACGTTGAAGCCTTTGATGGCTTTCGCGATTCGTTCCGCGTCGAATTTGCCTGCCGCCCACGCCGTGAGCACGGACATGCCTTCGGCATCTGTAACGAGCAGCCAGGCGGGTAAGCCGGAGCCTTCCACTTCATTGGCAACCGAGAAGTAGGTGATGCTGAAATTGGTTGTGACCAATACCGGGCTATCGGGTTTGGGCGAGTTGATCTCGTAAATGCCGGGTTGGACTTGAATTGGCTTTTGCGGATCGGTATAAATATTTTCGCGCAAGACAAGCAATGGATAGATCATCTCGGGCGCGAAGGTGTCGAGCACCACAAAGCCGGCATACTTGGAAATGGCTTGTGCGGCGTAGACCGCTTCCTTATCGAGTCCGTTTTGTGCGGCGAAGAAGATGGTTGGGTAACCCAATGGCTTGAAATTGGATTTCAAAGCGAGTCGGCGGGCTTGCGTGGAGCGGGTCAACCATTCGCCGAGATTCTTGCCACCGAGGTCGAGCACCATATCCTCCACGCCCTTGGCTTGGACTTTTTGAGTCAAGTCAGCGAGGGCATCGAGTGAGTCGGCTTTGACGACGAGTGCAGCTTTATGTTTCTT
>CAZMQE010000264.1:1916-4126 GCA_964568115.1 uncultured Anaerolinea sp. | reverse complement strand
ATCAATGAAAGCGTTATCGAATCCAAGCGACTTCATCCGGGCAACGAGCCAATCTACCGCGCCACGTTCCTGCCCGGAGGGACTGTATTGCGAGACCAAGCCGATCAGCGTTTCGTAATTGCTCATGCAAGGTAGGCAGTTAAGCTTCAGCGACCAGTTCTTCGGTCAAGACTTCAGCCAGTGCGCTCACAACGTGATCGATCTGTTCATACGTAATGACCAACGGCGGCAGCAAGCGGATCACGGTCATCCCCGCATTCAATGCGATGATATGGTGTTCCTGCAACGCCTTGATATATGGCGCAACTTTTTCTTTCATTTCGATGCCGATCATCAAGCCAATGCCACGCACTTCGCGCACGTTGGGGAGATGCAGCGCGCGCAGCTTATCGCGGAAGTAGGCACCCTTGACGAGCGCCTGACGAGACAAATCTTCACTCACAATTACATCCAAGGCAGCAATTGCCGCCGCACATGCCAGCGGATTTCCACCAAACGTGGAGCCGTGCACACCGGGCGTCAAATTCTTGACGGCTTTGCCGATCAACACGGCGCCCATCGGCACCCCACCCGCAATGGACTTGGCACAAGTCAGCATATCTGGCACAACGTCAAATTGTTGAACGGCAAACATGCTGCCGGTGCGACCAAAGCCAGTTTGGATCTCGTCCACGATCAGCAAGGCACCGCGTTCATTACAGATGCGCCGCGCAGCTTGCAGGTAGTCTGTTGTAGCCGGGTACACGCCGCCTTCACCTTGAATCACTTCGAGGATCACAGCCGCGGTCTCTTCGTTGACGGCTTTTTCCAAGGCTTCGATGTTGTTATAAGGCACATGGCTAAAGCCTGGCACCAAGGGTTCAAAGCCTTCGCGATATTTTTTGTTGTAGGTGGCAGAGAGCGAGCCATAAGTGCGTCCATGAAAGGCGCGCATGGCAGCGATGATATTCTTGCGTCCGGTCGAGATGCGGGCAAACTTGAACGCAGCCTCCACCGACTCGGTGCCCGAGTTGCAGAAGAAGACCCGATCCAATTCAGGGATGAACGATGTAATTTTCTGCATCAGTTCGGCGCGCTTATCGTTGGGGAATGTCTCGAAAAGCGTGATCAGCGTGGACGCCTGCTTATAGAGCGCCTCGGCAATTTTCGGGTGGGCATGACCGAGGTTGGCAACGCCATGTCCCGATGAACAGTCAATGTACTCCACACCGTCTGCGTCAAATAAGGAAGCGCCCTGTCCACGGACAATGACGAGCGGCTGCTTGGCATACGTGCCCGAAGTGTGTTTGTTTTCGATATCAATAATTTTTTGCATACTTTCCTCGATCTATAAAAAGATGAAAAACAGCCCACCAGGAAGGCGGGCTGTTTGTGTTGATTTATGCGCGCATGTTATTCCATCATCCAACAAAAAGACCAGCCTTCTCAAAATATGTTGGCTTTGGACGACGGATACATAATAACGCTTGTTTCGGATACATACTGGGCGCAATTCTACTACCGACAGGTAAGCCGTCAATGATTTTGGATGGATTTGCGCCGAAGAGTACCCATTTGGGTCATATATATTGTGAATTTGTCACGGCGGCTCTATAATCCACCTGTGCCCAAGCAAGCGATGACAAAGAAACGCTTCCCACTGACCTTTGAACTGTGGAGGCGATTCTGGGACAGTTCCTCCCCGCTTCCGCCACACGTCAGCTAGTTTGCGCGAGTTTAATCCAGGTAAGCGACAGCCAAGCAGCGTACGAGTATTTCAGAGACTCGGCGCTGATCAAAACACTTTTACTCATAGAAAGGATGGACTGTCATGAAAGATAAAAAGACGTTGACCGAATTGGCGACCGTACTCTTCTGGTCCATGTTTATCGGTATCGTGGGCATCGCCATTGGACTGGGCGCGTTATATCCGCCGCTAAACTATATCGCCAAGCCGTTCGTTTGCTCAACCGGACAAATGAACTTTGAGCAGCAAACGACTCAAACCACTCCCGACAAAACCTTCATCTCCGCTGCTTGGTCTTGCACTAAAGCGGATTCATCCAGCCAGCCCATTAATCCAGCCATCTTCGCAGGCATCATCTATGGACTCGTGTGTTTTCCCATCGGTCTCTTCATCAAGCGCCGCGAAGATGCGAAACATGCAGCAGAACGTAAAGCCAGCGAGTTTCGCCCGTACAACAGCAAGAACAAATCGGGCTTGCCGTAAA
>CAZMQE010000264.1:0-1816 GCA_964568115.1 uncultured Anaerolinea sp. | reverse complement strand
TTGCTTGAATTTGAACTGGCAGGTGGAGTCAATGCTGAGGTGACCGCAGCCCGTCTGCGCGGACAAGAGTATCTCCTCGAGCGCCACCTCTTCCGTCGCAAGTCAACCGGTGAGGCGATCGAGAAAGATCGTGAAGGCAGTACCGCGTTTGCCCGCTTCGCTTTCCCGACCTGGTGGCATTACGACATCCTGCGCGGACTCGACTACCTGCGCAAAGCCGAAGTGAAGCCGGATGCCCGGATGGCTGAAGCAATTGAAATAGTAGAGTCGAAGCGCGCTGAGGACGGTCGGTGGAAGCTCGAAGTCCGCTATCCCGGCAACATGCCCATCGAGATCGATGATGGCGAAGGCAAGCCGAGCCGGTGGAACACCCTCCGCGCTTTAAGAGTGTTGGATTGGTATTCAACACAAGGTTGATTGCGAAGCATATAATTGAAACTATCGTTTTAGATGTATCCAAGAATCGGAGGCTAACATGGCAAAGACTGAACTCAAAACCAAGGTAAACGACGCCAGTGTCACGAAATTCATCGAGGGCGTCGCCGACGAGCAGAAACGGAATGAAAGCTTCGAGATCCTCAAGTTGATGAAGCAGGTCACCAAAGAGGAACCGAAGATGTGGGGCGCGAGCATCATCGGCTTTGGCAGTTATCACTACAAGGGTGCCAGCGGACGCGAAGGCGACTGGTTTTTGACGGGCTTCTCCCCGCGCAAACAAGCCCTGACGGTGTACCTGAACCATGGTTTTGATGCACATAAGGACCTGCTCAAAAAACTTGGCAAATATAAGACTGGCATGGGATGTTTGTATATCAACAAACTGGACGATGTGGACAGAAAGGTTTTGAAAGAGTTGGTGACCGCATCCGTCAAGAGAATGAAACAGTCTAGCGCATGAACTGACAAAGCACAGACGGTGAGATGATGGGTCAGCCTTGGACCTATCCTCGCATGGACAATTCGTAACCACCGATTGTCGTGTTTCCATCTCGACGACTGCCTTTTTGAGCCTAAATTTACCTACTCCCTAAGCGGAGACGCTACGATGAAAATCGATGAAATCAAGCTGCTGTATGATTACAATGATTGGGCTGATGCGCGCCTCCTGACTGCCTGCGCCAAGGTGAGTCCGGAGCAATACGCCGCCCCGAACCCCTATGGACATGGAAGTTTGCGCGCCACGATGGTCCACATACTGGACAACATCTGGCAGCAGCGGATCACACTCCAAGGGTATTACCAGGAACCTTTGGCAAATGAGGCGGCTTATGATGCAACCGAGCTTCACGAAGATGCCATTCCGACATTTGCCGCGTTACAAGAGCGCTGGATGATAGAACAACAGGAGATGCGTGCTTATCTCGACACACTGACCGAGGAAACGCTGAACAGCACGATCCGCTATGTGATTCCCGGTGCGATACGCGAGCGTGTCGTGTGGCACATCCTCATCGATCTCATCATCCATGCCACGCAGCACCGCAGCGAAGCCGCCATGTTGTTGACCAGCTATGGTCAGTCGCCTGGCGATTTCGACCTCACCCTGACTCTACATAAGCGCGCTTAAGGGAAACCCAGATCTGTTCCCCACCACAGACCTATCCACAACCAGCGATTAAGGAGCACATATGAATCAGCACGAAAAAATGAATTACGTTGAACTGCCCGCTAAAAACCTGACAGCCACCAAAGCGTTCTTCGAATCCGTTTTTGGTTGGTCCTTCACCGACTACGGACCCGATTACACCGCGTTCGAGAATCAAGGGCTGGATGGCGGCTTCTTCCAGTCTGACCTCGCCTCCTCCACGGAAAAAGG
>CAZMQE010000263.1:0-4155 GCA_964568115.1 uncultured Anaerolinea sp. | reverse complement strand
TTGCAGACAATGTATTTCTGATCCGCTTTTTCCGCAGCCACGCTCTCCCACTTGATCTGGGTCGGGAACGCCGCGCCGCCACGTCCAAACAAACCTGAAGCCTTCACTTCGCTGATGATCTCTTCGTGCTTCATGCTCAAGGCTTTCGTGAAGGCTGCATACTTGCCATATTTGGACAGCGGCGTGGTGCCATTGCCGCAGTTCGCAGTTAATAAACGAACTGAGCCGTACACCCAGGTTGGTGGACGCCCCAGTTCGTAAGTGTTATTTGCCAGATTGATATCGGTTTCAGCATCCTGGTCAACGAGCGCGTTGGGGGCATGCTCACACAGCCCCAGGCAGGGACTCGCCTCAATGGTCAGAGACAGGTCATCGGTCGTTTGACCCGGCTGGAGTCCATGATGTTTGCATAGATGCTGCAGGATGGCATCCGCATTTTTGAGTCCGCACGTCACATCCGTACAAACCCGAATGGTGTGCTTGGAAGTCGGCTTGTTGTAGAAGAGTGCGTAGAACTCGATCACGCCATGCACATCCGCAAGCGGCACGTGGAGCGCTTTGGCGATCTCGGCAGCGACCGGCTCGGAGACCCAGCCATAAATATTTTGAGCCGCGTGCAAGGCTGGTAACAACCCTGAGCGGCCCAAAGGAATATATTGTTCGATTGCAGACTGTAGAGATGATATTTCAGTGAATGTCATACTTTGCTCCAATCGGAACGAAGTATAGACCGAAACAAATGGTCTGACAAGTTAAAATCGTCAGAGAGGGATGAAAGTCAAAAAGAAGAGTGCTTTTCTTCAGGCAATATCACACATTAAATATCGCAGTCGGCAGATAACGCGGCTGGCGGCGGTATTGGGTCGCCTGTTCAAAAGCATACGCGTATTTGATCAAGTCCGCTTCCTGCCACGCTTTGGCGAAGAAGGAAATGCCCACCGGCAGCCCGAACACATAACCCGCCGGGACGGTGATATGCGGATACCCCGCCACTGCCGCTGGTGACGTGCTTTCCATATCCCAGTTGATCGCATCGCCGTTCGCGAGATCGATCATCCACGCCGGTCCACCAGAGGGGACAACGATCGCATCCAGTTTGTGTTTGCGCATCGCCGCATCGATGCCCGCTTTGCGCGTCAATTGCAGGTTCTTTGCGAGAGCGTCCTTGTATTTCTTTGCGCTCAGTGCAGCTTTCTCTTGCGCAATAAGCATGTGTTCCTGTCCAAAGTATGGCATCACACGGTCGCTGTTCTCTTCATTGAAATTGATCACATCTTCCATCGAATGAACACGCACATGCGCATCCAGCGCCTTGAGATATTTATTCAGATCAGCCTTGAACTCGAAATGCAAGACTTCTGCTTCTGTCGCTCCAAATTTATCAAAGTTGGGCACATCCGCCGGGTCAACGATCACAGCACCCAACTGCTTCATCACCTCGATGCAGTGCTCAAAGATCTTGAGAATGCGCGGATTGGTCCCCGCCATATTTCTGGCGACGCCGATGCGCGCGCCCTGGAGTCCATCCAGATCAAGATACTTGGCGTAATTGGACAAAGCCCGCTTCTTGCTTAACTTTGTAGCTGAATCACTTGCATCGACTCCCGTCAACGCCCCGAGCAGGATCGCCGCATCCGCCACCGTCCGCGCCATGGGACCGGGCGTATCCTGGCTGTGTGCAATGGGAATGATGCCGCTGCGGCTTGCTAACCCCAACGTCGGCTTGATGCCAACAATGCCGTTCGTCTGCGACGGGCTGATGATCGAACCGTCAGTCTCTGTGCCAATCGCCGCGACGCACAAATTCGCCGCGACAGCCGCACCCGAACCCGAAGATGAGCCGCTTGTGGAACGATCCAACGCATACGGATTCCGCGTCAGCCCGCCGCGCGATGACCAGCCACTGATCGAACGTTTACCGCGGAAGTTTGCCCACTCGCTCAAATTGGTTTTACCCAAAATGACCGCACCCGCTTTGCGCAACTGCTTCACAATGAACGCATCTTTCACTGCGATATTGCCTTCCAACGCCAGCGAACCCGCTGTGGTTTGCATACGGTCATGGGTATCAATGTTATCTTTGATCAGAATCGGGATGCCATGCAACGCACCGCGCAGCTTGCCCGCTTTGCGTTCCTTATCGAGCCCATCCGCAATCTCCAACGCATCGGGATTCAACTCGATCACTGAGTTAATATACGGTCCGCCTTTATCGACCGCCGCAATCCGCTGAAGATACAACTCAGTGACCTGACGCGAAGTCAGCTCGCCTGATTCCATTTTTTCGTTGAGATCAGTAATCGTCCACTCTGGCAGAATCATCCCGCTTGCTCCCTAAAACAGATTTTGATGCAAGCGGGATAATCCCACTTGCCCCGTAGATGGAATAAATGACAGCAGGCTCAGCGCCCGCCGCCCGTAATGTAATGCTCCAATTGCGAGATCACAAATTTTTGTTGGTCAACCATTTCCTTGAGCGCGTCACGGGCTGAGATCATCCCGATCAATTCATCGCCTTCGAAAATCGGCATATGCCGAATACTCTTATCGATCATGACCGCCACACACTCTTCCAACGTCTGACTGGCTTGCACATACAGCACTTTGGAGGTCATGATGTCTTTTACTTTGGTCTCACGCGCCGTCCGCCCATGCAGATCTACTCTGCGCGCACAATCGCGTTCTGAAAGGATGCCTTCCACCTTATTCTCAGCCAGCACCAGCAACGCACCGGTATTCTTATCAGCCATCACTTTGAGCGCTTCAAAAACGCTCGCATCCGGTTGGATCGAATAGATATCGCCGCCCTTTTTGTGAATAACGTCACGCAAAGTCGTCATACCAGCCTCCTTTCAGGATTTGGCGAAGTATAGACTCAAATCCCGTCCCTTGCAAGCAGGACAATAGTTCCGTTTCATGCTCCTATCGTCCCGACACTTGCACCGAGCGCAAGTACGGTGTGTCCTTCGGGAGAGTGAGCCTGATTCAGCCTCGAAAACCGCCAGCCAGCCCAAACCTTTTCTCAAGTACCCAAGCCAGCATCTCTTCCAAGGGCATGGAAATATCTATAATCAAGGCATTTTGGGGTTCTTCCAAAGTAGCAAATTGGCTTTTCAGCATCTCAGGCTTCATAAAATGTCCATGTCGTCCAGACATCCGCGCCCAAAGTAGCTCATAACTCCCCTTGAGATAGATAATCTCAACCCCGTCTTTCCCTTCCAATAATTGCTTTCTATACGATTCCTTTAATGCTGAGCACGCCAACACGGGATGTCGTCCCGCATTCAGCGAGGCAAAAAGCTGATCGGATAATGCACCCAGCCACGGGGACCGGTCTGAATCGTCGAGCGGAATCCCAGCCGCCATTTTGGCGATGTTGGCTTGCGGATGAAAATCATCCGCATCGAAAAAATCCCAGCCTAATCTTTCGGCAAGCGCTTTTCCCACCGTAGATTTGCCAGAACCCGAAACGCCCATGACGATGAAACCGGTTGGTTGCATGCGTTGATTTTACAGTTAGAGGGTCAATGTGTTCAAGGTGCTGGAGAGAACTGCAACTGCCTTCGAATAATCATCCAACGAAATATGTTCGTGTGGGGTGTGATCTAAACTCGAATCGCCGGGACCATACACCACAGCGGGACATTGCCACACTGGCGCGACGATATTCAGATCAGCGGTTCCGGTTTTATACACAAAACGTGGCTCACCACCCTGTGACCGGATACCACTTAAGAAGCTGCGTACCAGCTTTGTGTTTTTATCGCAGCCCCACGCCGGGACAGCGAAACCAACAGGCTCCAAGTGACAGTCACCTTTAAGGTGACTGTCACTTATGATTTCATTTAATTTTGTATACCAAGCCTCCGGTGAAACTTCCACCGGCAAGCGGACGCCGACTTTCAAGCGCGCCCATTGTTCGAAATCATTCGAGTCCGAATCCATGCCGCGCAGGGTGAGCAGTAATTTATCGAATACTTTGGGTTTATCGGTGTTGAAGGCATCGACATAGGCTTTGATCTTCAGCCAGACAGCCACCGCAGCTTCCGCAGCCGTCTCTTCACCGCTGGCGGAGTGGGCTTGCCCGCGTTTGATCGTGACATTCGCCCAAGCGCTGCCTTTATACCCCAAGGCGACCCGGTCCCATTGATTGGG
>CAZMQE010000262.1:2406-4184 GCA_964568115.1 uncultured Anaerolinea sp. | reverse complement strand
ATGACCCACATCCTCGCACTCATCCCTGCACGTGGTGGCTCGAAAGGCATTCCGCGCAAGAATATCAAAGACTTTGCAGGCTATCCGCTGATCGCGTGGAGCGTTGCGGCTGGTTTGCAAGCACATTCTGTCAACCGCGTGATCGTTTCAACCGACGATGAAGAAATAGCGGCTGTGTCACGCGCCTGGGGCGCAGAGACTCCATTCATGCGTCCTGCGGAACTTGCACAAGACCGCACCACCGACCTGCCGGTATTTGAACATGCCCTCAAATGGCTGGAAGATATCGAGGGCTATAAACCTGATATTGTTATCCAGTTGCGCCCCACGTCACCCATCCGCCCCAAAGATTGTGTAGATAGCGCGGTCAAGATCCTGATGGAGCATGCCGATGCTGATTGCGTGCGCGGCGTGGTGACAGCAGGGCAAAACCCGTATAAGATGTGGCGCTTCAATGGCTATGAAAAACCGATGAATCCTTTGCTCGAAGTGGATGGTATAGCCGAACCTTATAACGCCCCACGCCAGATTCTGCCGCCAACCTATTGGCAAACGGGTCATATTGATGTAATTCGCGCTTCCACGATCACGCGCAAGCACTCGCTGACTGGGAACACGATCTATCCGCTGGTGATCGACCCGCGCTATACCGTGGATATTGATACGCCAGCCGATTGGGCAAAGTATGAGTCACTTGTTTATCATGGCGGGTTGGACATGGTCACACCGGAGAACAAGTCCCGCCGCGGTATGCCCAAGAAGATCGAGTTGATCATCTGCGACTTCGACGGAGTCATCACTGACAACAAAGTGTGGACCGATCAGGATGGACGAGAAATGGTCGCGGCATATCGTAGTGATAGTCCCCGCATCCGCGAGCTGCGCGAGAAAGGCATCGAAGTGATGATCCTTTCCTCGGAGCCGAACGCTGTTGTCGCGGCGCGCGCGAAAAAGATGGGGGTGGAGGCAATTCATGGGGTGGGCTTGCAAGATAAGGGTAGAGTGATGCGCGAAGTCCTTGAGCAGAAAAAAATCAAGGCTGAGAACGTCATCTATGTTGGCAATGACCTCAACGACCTGCCGTGCTTTGAAGTGGCAGGCTGGTCTGTGGCAGTGGCGGATGCGTTCCCCGAAGTGATCCGCGCGGCAGATCATGTGCTGACCAAAGCCGGCGGACAGGGCGCGCTTAGGGAATTATGTGATCTAATTTTGAAATAAAACTCTGTGTAGGCGACGTTCTCTAACGTCGCTTGTGCGCTAGAGAGCGCACACTACGCAAACAAGGAGAAATTTAAAATGGCTCGTGAAATAAATTTTGGAAATCGTAAGATCGGCGACGGACATCCCGCATATGTTATCGCGGAGGTGGGCATTAACCATAATGGTGACCTTGAGATCGCCAAGAAGATCATTGATGCGGCAGTCCATGCCGGTGCGGACGCCGTGAAGTTCCAGAAGCGCACACCTGAAGTGTGCACGCCGCTTGATCAGCAATCGCAAATGCGTGAGACGCCCTGGGGCTACATCACTTATTTGGATTATCGCTACAAGGTCGAGTTCAACGAAGAACAATATCGTGAGATCGACCGCTATTGCAAGGAAAAGAAAATTGATTGGATGGTTTCGGTGTGGGACGAACCCTCCGTAGATTTCATGGGCAAGTTCGATACACCGGCTTATAAGATCCCATCGGCTTCATTGACCGACCACAACTTGTTGAAGCATGTCCGCAAGACGGGCAAGCCGGTGATCATTTCATCGGGCATGTCCACCATGGA
>CAZMQE010000262.1:0-2306 GCA_964568115.1 uncultured Anaerolinea sp. | reverse complement strand
GTCACCGAAGCGGCACTCGGCGATGGCGTCAAGAAAGTCTATGAATCTGAAAAAGGTTCGATGAAGAAACTCCGCCGCGTCGTTAACGAATAAATTCACGAAATACAGATTACAATTGGTAATCTGTATTTCGTTGTGAACTCCATGGGTTTGATTCAAGACACTCGCCGCACCCTTCGTCCTTTCGGGAAAACCGCTCAAGCCATCCTGCGCTGGCAGCGGTTTTCTTTTCATGAGGCACCGCCCATCTTCGGCAACTCCAAGCCGAAGAGCGGGTCGCATTTGCTATTGCAGATCCTCAATGGCTTCACCCAGATCATGCCCTACAAGTACGTGGATGCGGACCCGATCCGCACGATCACCAAAAATGGTCGGCGCCGCACTGCAGATGAAGTCTTAACCGACTTGAAGCGCACGCCAAGCGGAATCATCTCCTGGGGTTATCTCGAAGCGACCAAAGAAAACGCCTCTTTCTTAACCGCGGCTGGGCGCGTGAACTATTTCATTTATCGTGACCCGCGCGACCTGCTCGTCTCGCAAGTCTTCTTCGCGACCGACATGCACGAAGAGCACGGCATGCACGATTACTATAAGTCGCTGCCCGATATCGGCGCGCGGCTTAAGGTCGCCATCACTGGCATCGAACAGGACGGCTTACGTATGGTCAGTGTGAAGCAGCGTTATGAAGGCGTCTTCCAATGGCTCGAACAAAAGAACGTGATGTGTATGCGCTTCGAAGACCTCATCAATGACCGTGATGAAACCTTGAACGCCATGCTCGATGAAGTGGAAAAGACTGGCTACAAGATCCCCACACCGCGCGAAAAAGCAATTGAGATTCTCGTTGAAGCGATCCAGCCGAAGAAGAGTCATACCTTCCGCGCCGGGAAGACCGGCGGCTGGAAAACCTACTTCACCGATGAACACAAGAAATTATTCAAAGATATTGCGGGGGATTTGGTAGTGAGGCTGGGATACGAGAAAAATAATGACTGGTAATTGTGTTGTCTAGCCGCTGAAATAGATACTATGACAGCGGATTCTTTCACGTGGTTTTGCAATACTAGATTCTGTTTCTAATTTCCACTTTTTGGAATGGGGCGTTTCACGATGAAATAAAAAATCATCTTTTGTGCGATAAACTTCATAAATTATGAAGCAAGATTGATCATCTTCACTTTGCAAAATATCGTAACGCACATTCCCATTTTCTTTTTGCGTGGCAAGAGCGCACTCCAGAGTTTTTTTGAAGAAATGTTTTTATTTCGTTTTCGACTACATGCACAGTAACAGTTAATGCATACATATATCCTCCATGCTTTAGTAATCTCAGTATACAATAAGTTACTTCTTTACGTCATCTAGGTGATTTGATAATGATTTCTGGCATAAATGATTTTTTCACTCAACGCATCAAACGCGGTCTCGTCCGCAGGCTGAACAATCTCAAGATCGCATCCGTAGCGAAACGCGTCACCCGTCAATCGCCGCCCGCTTCCGGTGCACCTGTCATCTTCTTCAAAGCATCCACCGGCATTGATGACCTCTCGTGGAATAGTGGGTTTCATCTACTGACTTCATGGGCGTTTCGCATGCAGGGTATTCCTGCAGTTTATTTTGCCTGCGACTCTGGTATGAGCAAGTGCGTGCTTGGGACAAATCGCGATAATGTGCATAAAGAGATGCCGTGTAGATCGTGTGTGTATCAATCGAAGACATTGTATACAGGTATACAGGTAGACACGAAAACAGGGACGCACGTCAACTGGTTCAATTTCCAACGTGATTTGGAGCTTGGAACCGCTATTCAGAATCTTTCTGTGCCTGACCTGACGACCTTTGAATGGCAAAACTTTCCGCTTGGGGCGTTGTGTCTCCCTGGCTTGCGTTGGGTATTACGCATCCATCACTTGAACGATGATGAATCCACGCGGTATCTGTTGCGGGAATACATTCTATCGGCATGGAATGTAGCGCAGAAATTCTCAAAACTGCTCGATGAGACAAATCCGCGCGCGGTGGTGGTGTTCAACGGACAATTCTTCCCCGAAGCGACGGCGCGTTATATCGCCCAGCAGCGCGGCATCCGCGTGATCACGCATGAGGTAGGACTTCAACCGGCCACCGCTTATTTCACCGAAGGTGAAGCAACGGCGTACCCGATCCATATTCCTGAATCATTTGAGATGAGCGCTGAACAAAACGAAAAACTGGATGCATATCTTGCGAAGCGTTTTCAAGGCGACTTCACGATGGCAGGCATCAAGTTCTGGGCAGACATGAAAGGACTCGACGAGTCGTTTTTG
>CAZMQE010000261.1:0-4215 GCA_964568115.1 uncultured Anaerolinea sp. | reverse complement strand
CCGCAGGAATTATCTTTTTCTACATAATCCCATGAGCCGAGCGCGTATTTATATTCGAGCTGGGTGCCTTCTTTGCCGGTGAAGGTAATTGTCCAGTGCGTGGCATCCACTTGAGTCAACACTGCGCCGCCGGGGTTCCACTCAGGGAAGCCACCATCGAGACGGTTGATGGAGCCTGCAATGTACACCGGACGGCCAGCGCCATCCGTGCCAGCTGGGACAGTCACATTGAAGGTTAACGTCACGGTGCGGAGTTCAGCCGTGGCTGATGCTTCAGCGGAATTACCGGAACGGTTGAAGGATAGGTCAATGGAGCGCACCACATAGTAATAGGTTGCGCTCTCGATCACAGCCTTATCTTCGTACGCATTCGTCGTTACGAGCGCCAGCGTAGTATAAGGTCCGCCCGGTGTGGCGCTGCGCAACACTTCATAACCATAGAGCGAAGCATCGCCCACAACGGCGTCCCAGGCTAATTGGATACCAGCCGGAGAAGCAGCGAGAACATGCAAACCAGCAGGCACTTCTGGAGCAGTGGTATCAGCACTGGGATTCACGGTCAGTTTGCCGGGGTTGGCAGGAACCGCGTTATTCGCAACCGGTCCATTCAGATCAGCATATAACCAATCACGTCCGTTGGTGGTGGAGTAGCGATAGACATAATCAAACGAGCCGGTTGTTTCAGGCAACAGGCTTGCCATAAATTCATCATTGTTACCGGCATTGCCATTGAAGGCTGCGTCCACCCAGGTCCAGGCGGCGTTGCCATTGGGATTACTGCCTGAAGGTCCGAAACCTAATTGCGCCAGCAGACCTTCGGTGGCACCGGGTTGTTCTGTTGCACCACCAATCCAGACCTGTCCATAAGCCGTATCCGTGCGATTGACGGTGCTGATGGTATGGTTCATGGTCGGGGGCCATTGTAGATTCGCCCAACCGATGGAGAGATGCGGCAACGCACTGACTTCATTGGAATATTTGCTTTCATTGCCAACACCATCGAGCGCCGTGACCACGTAGAAATAGGTCTCAGCATTCTGCAGACCGCTGTCCGTGAAGGTGGTGCCAGAGACCGGGCTGCCATTCACTTTGACAAATCCGCCGCCGCTGACAGGGCTGCGATACACGTTGTAACCAGCCGCGCCGCTGACACTGCTCCACGCCAAATCCACGGAGGTATTGCCTTCATTGGCAAGGCTTAAGTTGGGTGCGGCAGTTGGCTTGAGATCAACATTACTACTGATGAAAATCGCAGCGCTCAACGGTCCAACGGAGCCATCGATCGCGCCATTCACTACGGTGACAAAACGCGCTCCCCCACTGCCCACCGTGTAGGCTTTGAATAGTTTGATGCCATCCGGCACATAACCCGCGACCGGAATGACGCTAACCTGACTCTGGTTACTGCGATTGACAACCACGATCGCAACCTGGTTGCTCGTCTTGCGACCATAAGCCACAACCCCGGTAGCATCATCCGCAAACAAAATCTTAAAGTCACCGTTCACCAGCACGCTCTGTGTTTTTCTGAGTAGATTGAGCGCAGCGTAGTGCACGAACAACGCATTATCAGGTGTGCCGCCTTTATCCTTCCACGGATACGTACGGCGGTCATCCGGGTCGTCATCACCGGTCATGCCGACTTCATCGCCATAGAACACGGTGGGCGCGCCAGGTACGGTGAATTGGATCAGCGAAGCCAGGCGTTGACGTTGTTTCCCTTCGGCAACGCTCGCGGGGTTGAGTTCTTTATTGGCAGTGGTTTCTTCACCGGGCGTTAACGTCCAGCGCAGGCGCTCGGTATCATGACTATCGAGCAGGTTCATCAAGGAATAATAAGCGGCATCCGGGTAATCTTCACGGATCGATTCCATGCGGGCGGCAAATTCAGAAGGCGCAATGATGCGTCCGCTATCGCCGAAGCCTTTCGAATCGAAGCCTTGCGGCGCCAGCAAACCAATGACCGCATCGCGCAGGCGATAGTTCATGGTAGTGTCGGCACGGTCGCCGCGCAACATGCGCAGGAGCGTGCTGTCCTTTTGCCAGGTCTCACTGATGATCAAAGCCGACGGGTCGGTGTTCTTCACTTCGGTGCGGAAGCTTTCCCAATAGCCGTTCGGGAAGGATGGATCGCCCATCACATCCATGCGCCAGCCATCGGCACCTTTATTCAACCAATATTTTGAAACGCTCTTTGGCGCGGTCAGGAAATATTGTTGAACCGCAGGCAAAGACTTGTTGATCACGGGAATTGAATCGAAACCAAACCAGCCATCATAGTTGGCAGAGTTCGCCGCGCCGGTGGAGCCGACACAGGCGCCTGTCCCGGCGGGAACATCCTGGAAATAGAACCAGCTGCGATACGGGGAAGAGAGCGATTCGCACGCTCCAGCCGCCGCGTAATGATGATAGCGGTCAAAGATCGGGCTGTCAGAAGACATGTGATTGAACACGCCATCCAAAATAATACGGATGTGCAGCTCATTGGCATGCTCGACCAAACTTTCCCAATCCTTTTGTGTGCCGAAATACGGATCGATCTTGTAGTAATCCTGCGTGTCGTAGCCGTGATTGGAACCGCCATCGAAGATCGGGTTGAAGTACAGCGTGTTCACACCGAGGGCTTTCAGATATCCCAAATTCTGCTCGACGCCCTTCAAGTCGCCGCCGAAGTAATCACGTCCGCGCGGACCTTCCTTGGTAGGGCTCCAATCGGGAGGTGTCGTATCATACCGCCAGGGACAGTTGGTACTGCCATCCGAATAGTTGCGGCAAAAGCCCTCGGGCAGTGTGCCCCACGGCAGTTTCAAGACCGGGTCATCGTAGCGGATGTCATTGGTCTTGGGGTCGTTATTACTGCGCCCGTTGCGGAAGCGATCGGGGAAGATCTGATAGATGCTGGCACCCTTTGCCCAGGCTGGCGCAGAAAATGCCGGGTCGTAGAACATGAGCGCAAAGCTGTTGTCCACAACGGCATCAGAGACAGCCCCGAGCCCGCCATCCAACGCGGCTGTGTTATCGGCATAGTAGTTGACATCGGTACCATCGGTGACGATGAAGCGATACCATAAGTTGTTCGGCGAAGTTTCATTCAGCGTGGCTTGCCAGAAATCACACGTGGAGGCTTCGAGCCCCGCCTGATAACAGGAAACATTGGACGCAACAACACTCATCGGCACAATATGTTGGGCGTTGGCATTGACGTCGTACACGCGCAGCCCAACACCGGTCACATCGTTATGAAATGTGCGGAAGCGGACGAGAATGGGTGAACCCGCCGCAACTGCGCCACCGGGTGTGCGATAAAGCAGATCGCGCGAGTCGTGTCGCAACCCATCCCACTCGATGTTGTTATCCGGTTGAGGACCGGGTGATTTGACTGTGATCTCCAGCATGTGCGTCACAGCAGTGTAGGTAAAAGTAACGGTGGAACCCGGAGCGTTCACCGCAAAGGCAAGGTTTGCACCATCAAACACACCACCCTGACCATAGTTCTCACCCCAACCTTCGTTGATCGCTACTTTGCCTTCGTAATTCCCAACCGGCAAAGCAGTGGTCTCAAAGGTATAGATGCCATCGCCATCTACATCTTGCAGCCACGAACGCAGACAATCGGGCTGCCAGTCACCAGGGCACCCCAACTCAGATTGGAAACTGCCTACTGCGGTAGCGATGACCGAGGTAATGTTGGATGTGACCCAATGGGATTTGTCATCGTAATAGAACTTGACGTTTGTCGCCGCCCCCAAATTAAGCGGGATGTTAGAGCCGTTGAATCCGGCGTTTGCCCCATAGTTTTCTGTCCACCCGTTGTTCAGCGCGGCTTTGTATTCATAACTCCCAGCTGGAAGAGAGAACGTTCCCTGCCAGACATCATCATCAGCATCATATAGTAGATGTGTGGCGGCGCAACCAGGGTCCCAATCCCCCGCACAGCCCACCTCTGATTGAAGCGAACCGGCGATTGTTACACTGGTCGGCGCAAATGCAGGTGAAGCCAGCACCGGCATTGGTCCAACCGCCCCTACCAACATGGTCACCAAACTTACGGCAGTGACCAACGAACGCAGAAAGCTAAAACCCTTATTATGCATGAAGTTTCTCCTCAGAAACAATCTATGGTTTGTAGTTCGTGCTTTGGCTATTATTTTACCCACTGCAGTTGTAGAGTCAACTTAAAAAGCTATGTAAATGTTACATGGCTTTGGATCACCA
>CAZMQE010000260.1:0-4222 GCA_964568115.1 uncultured Anaerolinea sp. | reverse complement strand
AGGAGGGCAACCACGATGTTGACATACGATAGGATGGTGAGAATGCCCAGGATGATCTGTATTGAAACGGCGGCGATGAACCATCGCAGTCCCTTGAGTAAATCGCTTTGGTAGTTGTTTTTTCTTACGATGTAGTAGACATATATCACTGCGGCTAATACGACGAACGCAAACCAACGGTGGATGAATACGATGGTAAAAGGATTTTCAAGAATGTTGATGAAGGGACTAAATAGATTGGGCGGAATCAGTTTGCCGAGCATCAAAGGCCAGGTATCTGAAACGTGACCGGCTTTGAGACCCGCGGTGAAGCCGCCGTAGGAAATTTGGATAAGCAGAACCCCAAGAAAGGCGGCTGCCAGTTTGGAAGGCGTTGACCATTTGGCTTTTTCAGAGAACCCATATTTGTGACCAAGGGAAGTCCACAGGGCAAGACCTAAAAGGGAAAGCGCAAGGAGCAGGTGAATCGTCAGGTTGAAGTGACTCACGGAGGGACGGTCA
Source organism: uncultured Anaerolinea sp. (assembly GCA_964568115.1). GTDB lineage: Bacteria > Chloroflexota > Anaerolineae > Anaerolineales > Villigracilaceae > Defluviilinea. The sequence continues at coordinate 3,721 of CAZMQE010000260.1, read as the reverse complement.
ACCAGTCCGCTGGCGACCATGACCCAACCGGCAACGGCTTGCCCGATGAAGAGCATACCCATGACGAAATAAATGCCAAATTCCTTGAAGGGGATTTTCTTTGTAAACAGAAAATAGAAAACGGGAATGGCGTAGACCAAGCCTGCAAAGCGGGCGATGTTACGATGAAACCATTCCATGTAGAAAATAAATTTATATTCTTCCAGGGTCATGCTGGAGTTGACTTTGATGTATTCAGGTGTCTGTTGGTATTTGGCGAATTCGTCCTGCCAGGCTTGCTGACCGATGGGCGGCATCGAGCCGCTGATGGGATTCCATTCAACGATGGAGAGACCAGAACGGGTAAGACGAACAAAGCCCCCGAAGACAACGAGAAACGCCACAATGAAGGCAAAGGTATTTAACCATTTCATTACAGCGTTGTTTTGCGTAGTGCCGGTGTTGTTCCGGTAAGTTTTTGGCATAAGTGCCCTCCCAGATATGTTATTGCTCATTGGCGGGCTTAGCCCGCCAATGAGCGTTAAGTAGACGAGATTATAGCATCAGGGAATGAGAAGCTGATTAAGCAGGAGCAGGTTTCGGGTAAGGTTTTGACACGGGCTATCTCCTCCCGCTCAAACAGTCTTATAAAAAATCCCGCCACTGGATGAGTGACGGGATGTGTTTCCTATTGTTGGAGTTGGGTCAAAAGTTGCCGGTATTGATCTGCGTTGGGCGGGTTCATGAGGAGGATCTGATTGACGATGACCATGGCTTCCTCTTTCTTGCCCAGGTCGAGTAAAGACTCGGCGATCGAATCAAGTTGTGCGATCGCATCTTCCATGCGCCCGGCATGTTGATAGGCTTGTGCCAATGCGCGGCGCAGGGTTGGGTCGTCAGGGCGTTCAACGAGCAGACCTTCGATAAAGGGCACAGCCTTTGCGCTTTGACTACTGGATTGTAAATAGGAGAGGTAGTTTTCGATCTCAGCGCTGGCTTGGGCGGGTTGTCCCAGTTTCAAACTGAGGTCGATGAGGTTGTTGCGGGTGCTTTCGTCTTCAGGATGCAATGTGCGGATCTGTTCGTAGATGCGGATGGCTTGTTTCCAATCCAACCGTTGCATGTCGATATCTGCCATGCGGCGCAGGATGTCCACGTTCCATTTGCGGTCGGCGTTGGATTGTTGTACAACGCGCAAAGCTGTGGTGTAGGTTTTGCGCGCCATATCAAGCTCGGCAAGGCGGTAATAAATATCTGCGAGCTCAAGATATTCGCGGATGGCTTCATCGATCTGTCCGCGTGCTACGAGTTGATCGATCAATTTGGAACGGACGGTCATATCCATGGGGGCGAGCTGCACCACCCGCTTGAGCATTTTCGCAGCTTGAGCCGATTCACCGCGCACGCTATAGGCGGATGCGACCGCCGTATATTTTGCAATGGCTTCCTGGGTGTGGTTTTCACGCACAAGCAGGTCGCCCATTAGTGTGTGGAGCGGTAGATAGGTTGGGGCAGAAGCCATGGCATGGAAGGCTTCATCCATGGCGGTGCGGAGTTTGCCCGCGCGTGCCAATTGATGGATGAGGTTAATGGATTCAAGCACATGGCTGGATTGAGCCTGCAAGATCACTTCGGCGAGCGGCATGAGCGTCTCGCTATCTTGTTGTTTGGGCATTTGTTCGCGAGTCTTGTATAACTGGTCGCGCCAGTTCTTGCGCATGATGAGTTCATTGATATTGGCACACAGGCGCTTGAGTGCAACCTCATCCGTTTGTGTGGCTTGGGCTTCAATAAAGGGTTCGTACATTTGACGGATCTCGTCGGCATGTTCGGCGGGGACAACAGCGGAGTCGGCGAGTTTGAGCGCTTCGAGGAATTCAATGGATGCGGCTTGCAAGCGTCCCATTTTTTGGTTGATCTGCCCCATGAGCAAACGTGCGGCGAGATTGAAATCATTGTGCTTGACGGCGTGTGCCAGGTGGCGGAGTGCGGTTTCCTGCCGGTCGCCAGTGGAGCGGAGCAATCCCAGATCAAAATATAATGCAGGATGATTGAAGCCTGCCTCAAGTGCGTGTTCGAGCTCCTCGGCGGCTTGGGCATCTTTGCCTTTACTTTGCGAGTCGATTGCCGCACCGAGGTGCAAGACTACTTTGGATTGTTCATTTGCCTGCAGGGAAAGTTGCCCGGTGCCACGCATGAGGGCTTGCAGCCCGCGCCGCGCCTGGACCGCCGCACCATCGTCGGTAGTGTATTCGAAGAGAATCTCTGCCAGCCGGGTTAAGGATTTTTGACGCGCTTCAGCGATCGGGTCCAGCCCTGAATCGGCTTGTTTCTTGGGTTGATCCAATTGCTTGACTTGCGCCATCGCAATAGGACCTGTCCCGCCTTTAGGGCGGAGGGGTTTGGGGAGCAGTTGACCGGAGCGTAGAATGGTTTGCGCTTGTTTGGCTTCAGCGCTGTCGGGCATGATCTGCAAAGCCTTGTTGACCAGCTCGGTGGTTTTTTCCACGTTGCCGGTGCGCTGAACGAGACTCGCGACTGCGATATATTCGGCTACGGCTTGTGGTTTGTGATCGAGGCGTTCATGCGCAAGCGCAAGGCGTGAATGGGCGAGCACATGTTCGGGTTCAAGGGAAGTGACGCGTACCCAATTCTCAATGGCTTTATCTACATCGCGTTGATTGAGGAAGAGGTCTGCGGCTCTGAAGGCGGCGTCGATGGCTTCTTTGATATGACCCGTGCGCTCAAACAGTTGCGCAAGTTTTTCCATGGGTGAGGGATCTTGCGGGGTGAGCTGTGCGACGCGCTTATAGATCTGGAGTGACTCTTCATAATTGCCTTGCTGGAATAATGCCAACCCCAAACTGTTAAGCGCTTTGGGGTGATCGGGCATCTCTTGCAGGGCTGAGCGATACGCCGAGGCTGCCTTGTTCCATTCCTGGTCCCAGGCAGCTGAGTGGCCTTCATTCATTGCTTTTTGGAAAATGTCTTCTCGTCCGGGCATGGTTGCAATTATACCGTAGGGATTTGAAACATCACCCTTACAATAGTCTTGTTTTTTAGAGTAGGGGCGGGGTTACCCCGCCCCTACATCAAATTGTTATATCACCTTCATCTCGCCCCAGTTTGCGCCATAGCGCGCTTCTGTGGAGAGGGGGATATCCAGCTTATAGGCATCGGCCATGGTGGCTTGCACAACCTGCGCAGTCTTTTCCAGTTCAGCTTTAGGACATTCCAACACCAGTTCGTCATGCACCTGCAAAAGCATCTTGCCATTCAGCTTGGCTTTTTTCAACGCGCCGGGGATCTGCAACATGGCGATCTTCATGATGTCTGCCGCGGTGCCCTGGATGGGGGCGTTGATGGCTTCGCGTTCTTCGCGGTTCTTGATCTGGACATTTTGTTTGCTCTGCAACGCCGGGAAATAGCGCTTACGCCCAAGCAGGGTTTCGACATAACCCTGACTCGCGGCTTGCTTGCGAATGCCATCCAGATATTTCTTGACACCGGGGAATTTAGTGAAGTACGTTTTGACGAAGGTCTCAGCCTCGGCGAGTGTTAGATCGGTGGAACGCGTGAGACCGAATGCGGACATGCCATAGATGAGACCGAAGTTGATCGCCTTGGCATGGCGACGCATCTCTTTGGTCACCGCTTCGGATTCTACGCCGTAAATTGCTCCGGCTGTCGTGGAGTGGATATCTTCATCCGCGCGGAAGGCTGCCAACATGCCCTCGTCTTG
>CAZMQE010000259.1:0-4231 GCA_964568115.1 uncultured Anaerolinea sp. | reverse complement strand
CAACCGGCACCGTCACTTTCCTCTTCACCGATATCGAAGGCTCGACCAAACTCGCATTGGAGGAATAAATGGCTCCTGATGCTCATCAATTTAAATATCAAATGGCGATCCATGATTTCCAGTCCGCGCGGCAACGTGGAGCTGTGCAGGAAATTCTCGCGCGCCTCACGGGGAAATCAACCCAACTATTATCGTATGAAGATGTCGCTGAAAAACTAAAACTGCGCGCCCGCACCGAACGCGGCGTACAACATATTCCGCTGGCTGCCATCGTGGGGAGTGTGGGACGCAACACCGATTTCACCCGTACCTTCCTGCCGCGTCACGCAGGTGATCAACAGCGTTGGGCAAATGTCAAAGCTGTGTTCATGGATATCAATTCTGGTTCGAGCCTGCCGCCGATCGAAGTCTATAAAGTGGGCGAGGTTTATTTTGTGGTGGATGGCAATCATCGCGTGTCGATCGCCAAGCAGGAGGGTCTGACCACCATCGAAGCGCGCGTGATCGAATTCAAAACCGATATCAAACTCACGCCCGATGTGCAACCCGATGACCTGATCATCAAAGCCGAGTATGTTGAATTTCTCGATACCACCCGCATCCATGAAGCGCGCCCCAATGTGGATTTGAGCGTCACCACCTGCTGTCAATACGATAAATTGCTGGAGCAGATCCACGTCACGCAATATCTTTTGCAGGAAGAAACAAAACGGGATGTTCCGCTTCAGGACGCAGCCGCAAGCTGGTACGACACAACTTACATTCCCCTCGCTGAAGCCATTCGCGATCGCGGACTATTACACTGGTTCCCCGGTCGCACCATCACCGACTTATACATCTGGATCGCAGAGAACCGCGCCGCCCTGGAGAAAGAGCAGGGGTGGGAGATCGAATCAGATATCGCTGCAACAGATCTAATTATGGAAAGAAGCGTCCTGTCCGAACCTGGCAGTTGGCGCAAAGCGCGGATATCCACCCGTTATACCGATCATCTCTTTATGGATATTCTCGTTCCACTGAGCGGCGATGCCGAAAGCTGGGATGCATTGGAGCAAGCCATTCTCATTGCCAAACGTGAAGAGGCGAAAATTCACGGCTTGCACATCGTTGACTCAAAAGAGAAAATTGAAAGCCCGAACTCGTTGGCAGTACAAACTCAATTCAATCAGATCTGTGCCGATGCGAATGTAGATGGAAAACTCTTTATCGAAGCCGGTGATATTACGAAAAAGATCTGCGACCGCGCCACGATGACCGATCTCATTGTCTTGAAGATCGTCCACCCACCGCAGGGCGGACTGGCTAGCTTGTCATCGCCGTTCCGTACGATCATTTTAAATTCATCGCGACCAGTGCTGGGTGTGCCCGCGCAAGCGACTCCCTTCCAACGCGCCCTACTGGCATACGATGGCAGTGACCAGTCAAAGGAAGCTCTGTTCGTTGCCACCTATCTCGCTGAGATCTGGAAGACCGAACTGCTGGTGTTCACCGCGTGGGATGGAACGAAAGTAAAAACGGATACGCAGGAGCATGTACGTAAATATCTCGATATCCACGAAGTGGCAGCGGAATACATCATCAGCGAACACGGTGCGATGGATGCGCTCAAGCAAACCGCTGAGGAACACAATGCGGACTTGGTGTTGATGGGCAGCCACGGCGGCTCCACGTTACAGCAAGTCTTCAACGGCAGTGCGTTGGATTACATGCTGAGAGAATCCAAAGTGCCGACGTTTATTTGTCGGTGAGTGTGCTCACGCCACCGCCTCAGAATATGTCATGCTGAGCGAAAGCGAAGCATCTCTGACACAGTGGGAGAGACCCTTCGCTTTCGCTCAGGGTGACATGGCATAAGCTGAATTTGATATACTTAATTCACCTCATTACAAGGAGAAACACAAATGACAATCTCTGCTTCGCGTTGGGATCTAACCAACGTCTATCCATCGCTTGAATCCAAAGAATTTAAGAACGCCATCAAGAAGTATAAGAATTTGCTCGACGAACTGGAAGCCTTCTTTGCCAAGAACATCAGCAAAGCCAATTCCAAAACGGACCCAAAGAAGTTAGGAAAGCTGCTCGGCGAATCCGTTGACCGGTTCAATGCGCTCTATGAACTCTCCGGCACGATCGGACCGTTCATTTACTCCTTCATCACCACCGACTCACGCAACAAAGACGCCATGCGCGCGCTTTCAGAGTTCGAGAAAATATCGGTGCAATCGAGCCTGTTAAATACCAAATTCCAGGCATGGGTGGGCAAGCTCGGTAAAGCCACTTTGAAAAAAGCCGTGAAGACCAATGCATCCGCACAATTGCATGCGTTCGTGCTCAATGAGACTGCGGAACAATCCGTGTTCATGATGAGCGAAGCGGAGGAAGGTCTCGCCACGGAATTATCGTTGAGCGGCGGCAATGCCTTTGGCAAACTGCAAGGCACAGTCACCTCACAACTCACCGTGGACTTTGAGTTGGACGGCGAAGTGAAGAAGCTGCCGATGCCTGCACTCATCAATCTGCGCTCGCATCCCGATGAAGCGGTTCGTCATCGCGCGTATGATGCCGAGAACAAAGCCTGGGAGGGAGTCAAAGAAACATTGACAGCGTGCATGAACGGGGTCAAGGGTGAAGCGATCACGTTGAACAAAAAACGCGGACGCGAAGATGCCATCCACGAATCGATCGATGCCGCCCGCATGGATCGCGCCACGCTCAAAGCCATGCTCGCTGCGATGGAAGCGTCCTTCCCGATGTTCCGCAAATATTTCAAGAACAAAGCCAAACGCCTTGGCAAAGAAAAGCTCGCGTGGTGGGATATCTACGCCCCCGTTGGCAAAGCCGATAAGGTTTACACCTTTGAGGAAGCACGCGATTTCATTGTGGAAAACTTCAACAAGTTCTCGCCTGAACTGGCTGCTTTTGCCAAACAGGCTTTTGACAACAACTGGATCGATGCCGAACAACGCGAAGGCAAACGCGGCGGCGCATTCTGCATGGGTGTTTCGGCGGTGAAGGAAAGCCGCATCCTTGCCAACTTCGATGGTTCATTCGATCAAGTCAGCACGCTGGCACATGAGCTCGGTCACGCCTTCCACAACTATTGTGCGTTTCAAGCCAAGAAAACTGAATTACAACAGAACACGCCAATGACTCTCGCAGAGACGGCGTCCATCATGTGCGAGACGATCGTCACCGAAGCGGTGCTCACCCAGATCACCGATCCGCAGGAAATTCTGGCAGTGCTGGAAGCCCAACTGAACAATGCTTCACAGGTGGTCGTGGATATTTATTCACGCTACTTGTTTGAAAAGGAAGTCTTTGAACGCCGCGAGAAATCTGAGCTTTCCTCCGATGAATTGAATGACATCATGGAGCGCGCTCAGAAGGCGACGTTCGGTGATGGACTCGATGAACAATATCTGCAAAAATTCATGTGGACCTGGAAGCCGCATTACTATTCATCTGGTCGCTCGTTCTACAACTATCCCTATGCCTTCGGTCTGTTATTCGCCACCGGCTTGTACGCCATTTATCAAAAACGCGGCGCAGCCTTTGTGGATGATTACAAGAATCTGCTTGCCACCACCGGCGAAGCCTCCGCTGCCGATCTTGCCAAACGCTTCGGCATCGATATCACCAAACGCAAATTCTGGGATGACAGCATCGCCATCCTCAGCAAGCGCGTGGATCGGTACTGCGCGATATAAATAAGTAAACAAGTAGACAAGGAAGCACGTATCGCCTTGTCTACTTGTTTACTTTTAGATAACTCATGTCAAAAACAAAAATCGTTCTGACGCTTTCCATCATCATTCTCACAGTATCGGCTTGCACAACATTAAGTCCAATCGTACCGACCGCATCCCCTGAACCGACCTATGTGATCGTAGAGCCAACCAGCCCGCCGACCCAATCCACTGTGCCGTTGAGCGAAGCCGGCGTACCGCGTATTAGTGTCGAAAAAGCTCGAGTGGCAGTTGAAAGCGGTGCAGCGATCATTATCGATGTGCGCAGCAAACAAGCCTACGAAATTAGTCATATCCCCGGCGCGCGCAACATTCAACTGGGTGAGTTCGAAACCAACATCACCGGCATTGATATTGCCAAAGACCAATGGATCATCACCTACTGCACCTGACAAAATGAACATACGAGCGCCCGTGCGGCGTTCCTGCTTATACAAAACGGATATACCAATGTCACACCCATTCTCGGCGGCTTGCAAGCCTGG
>CAZMQE010000258.1:2435-4272 GCA_964568115.1 uncultured Anaerolinea sp. | reverse complement strand
CATGGCGGAGAAAAGGATCACCGCCGCTAAAATACGGAAAATGTTTTCGTTCATGGTTTTTACCTCGTTCTTACCTTTTACCTTTCATCTTTTCGATTGTTTCTAAATATTTGTCGTACGGTTCGGCTGTTAAACCGTTAATGCCATGTTTCGGAAAATACCAGCCATGCAGGTAGATTTGTCCAATGGTCATCAATGTGATCAGCCCCCAAAATGCAAACCTGCCAAATAAGATGCCGATGATTGCCAGTACGCCTATAACTACAAAAAGTTTTGTTACTCTGTGTTGGATGGGGATGTGCTTTTCAAAATTGTTGAATGCCAGAAAATACGCCATACTTGCAATCGTAAAGACAATGAGTATTTCAGCCGGACTGATGGGCGCTAGAGCCGGGAGCACAACAGGTTGATCAAACATTCGTCTAGCTTTCTTCTACAAACACCTTATTCGTAATATTCAATCCCAACACACAGATCTTCTTCTCGACCTTGACTGTCAAATTGTGGTCAAACGCAGAATATTCCTTCACTTCAAGCTGTGCACCTGGAATTAATCCAAGGCTTTCAAGATGCCGCAGCATCTCTGCGTCACCCGCTTTGACATATTGCACAAGCCCTGTTTGATTTGGGCGCAATGCCGAAAGCGGAGTTGTGGTATCGGGCGGCATTTTTAGATCGGCAGTAGGGATCAACTCGCCGTGTGGGTCACGTGTGGGGTCGCCCATGGCAGCGGCAATGCGGCGTTCAAAGTCTTCTGAGATCACGTGTTCGAGGCGTTCTGCTTCTTCATGCACTTCGTCCCATGAATAGCCGAGCGTTTGCACGAGCCACGCTTCCAGCAGGCGATGATGCCGGATCACTTCGAGTGCAGCTTTTCTGCCTTCCTTCGTCAATGTTGCGCCTTGATGTTTTTGATATTCAACCAAAGCCGGTTTGGATGTGGCAAGCTTTTGAATCATGCCTGTCACTGAGGGGGCGCTCACTTTGAGCTTTGCCGCCAACGCTGTGGTACTGGCGCTCTCACCGTTCTCGGTCAGTTCGTAAATGTGTTTCAGGTAATCTTGGATGGATACGGTGAGTTTTTTTGCCATGTCAATTCCAAAGGGTGATGGTGGTGCAGGCGAAGAAGATCAGATAGGCGATGTTGAAGCCTGCGCCTTCCGTCCAATCGCGGACGAATTGCGGCAGGATGCGCTTGAGGAGCATCCATGCGATGGTCATCGTGACGGGGTTGATCGCCGCCATCCACACCGGGAACATCGTCTTACCCGATGCGACCAAAACTGAAAACAGAATGGACGCAATGATGATAAAGAGCAACAAGGGCGCATATGTGATGATCATGATCTTTTTGTGGCGCTCGATCATGCTTGCGATCACGGCTTGCGATTTTTCATCGACATTATTCAATGCGTGGATGTATTCGCCCATGTAGTAGAAACTGCCATGTACGAACGCGCCGATGATGGACGCGCTTCCAAACAACCCGAAGGTTGCTCCAACAGCCCAAACATTCGCGCCGCTGAGACCTTGATACACCTGCCAGAAGCCCGCCAACATCAAGGGTGTGGAGAAGACGCCGATCAACGCACCCCACAGCATGCGCGTGGGGGAGAGTACGATCATCTTCTCGGCATCTGAAAGCAGTTTGGCGAATGGCTTGAGCTTAGGGTAATCGTCGAGCGATATTTTGCCCGCCAGTAAAAGCACATCCCCGACCGCGTAAAGGCTTGCGCCGAGAATTGCCAAAAGTCCCGTGATTTGAAGTGCTGTGAGTTCCATAAATAAATTGCCTTGCTAAAAATATAATTTAGGTTAGCCTAAATTATTGTAGTCG
>CAZMQE010000258.1:0-2335 GCA_964568115.1 uncultured Anaerolinea sp. | reverse complement strand
TTTAATATTCACAACCATTGCCATATTCCAAGCCTGTGTCATAAAATGAAATTATCTATGACAGAAAAGCCACGTGTTTGTGTGCTGTCTGAGTATTCGTTGCGGGAGTTTAACCCTGCAGTGTATTTTGACGGGTATACGTGGGAGATGGTGATACCGAAGAATCCGCTGGTGGATTTTTTTCAGAAGTTGCATGCCACAGATAAATATGATGTATATTTGAATCTGTGCGATGGTTCGGATGATCGGCGTCATCGCTATGAGGGGCTTGATGTAGTGCGGGCGTTGGAAGAAGCGCATCTTCCGTTCACGGGTGCAAACAGCGCGGGTTATGACCCAACGCGGGAAGAGATGCAAGCGGCGGCGGAGCGTTGTCAGATTGGATTCGCTCGTGGGGGACACGTGACAGGCGTCCCTGAGGCGGAGGCGTTGAGTCAAAGTCTGCGTTATCCGTTGATGGTGAAACATCCCAGTAGTTTTGGGAGCACGGGTATGACGCGAAAATCGCGCGTGAAGAGTGTGCGGGCGTTGCAGAGTCAGGTGAAACGGATCTGCGAAAAATATGGGAGCGCCCGTGTCGAAGAGTTTATTGATGGACGTGAGTTCACGGTGTTGGTGTGCGATAACCCGGATGATTTGAGCGCGCCGTATGTGTATCCGCCAGCCGAGATCATTTTTCCGGAGGGTGAAACTTTTTTGCATGTGCATGTGAAGTGGCGGAAGTGGGTGTACTTGAAACCTGTGCCGGATGAAGCTCTGGCTGAACGGTTAATGACGATGACGCGTAAAATGTATCTTGAGCTGAATGGCACGGGCTATGCGCGTGCCGATATTCGGTTGCGTGACGACGGTGAATTGGTGATGATCGAGATCAACCCCAACCCCGGTATTTTGTTCAAGCCTGAACATTTTGGTCCGGCAGATGTGGCGATCACATATGACCGGGAGGGGCATCATGGATTTTTTGAGCGAATATTTCGCTCGGCAGTGATGCGCCGTAATGAAAAATTGATTCAATATTCCATTTCTAATGAGGTAGCCCATGCGGATTTGCGTTTTGTCGGATGAAGAAAAAGAAGACTTCGATGTATCCTCCTTTTTGAAAGATTTCGATTATGAGTTTGTCACCATGCGGAAGCCGGTGATGGACATGTTGAAGGCGTTGAAGGCACGGAATGAATTCGATATTTATCTCAACGTCTGTGAAGGTTATGAGTTGGATGATGAAGATGAAAATGGCTACGAAGCCATCGAGGTCGTTCAGGCTCTGGAAGAGTTGAACCTGCCGTTCACTGGCGCCAACTCCACCCTGTTCGACCCAACGCGCGAAGAGATGCAAGCCGCTGCGGATGCGCATGGCGTGGGGTTTGCCAAGGGCTATCGAGTCAGATCAGTGGAGGAAGCGCAAGGGCTGGTAAATAATTTGCGCTACCCGGTGATGGTGAAGCATCCGCAGAGTTATGGCAGCACGGGCATGATCAAAGAATCACGCTGCGATTCGTTGGAGGCTGTGCTGACGCAAGTGGAGCGCATCTGCAAAGAATACGGCGCCGCCCGCATGGAGGAATTCATCGTTGGCAGGGAATACAATGTGTTGGTTGTGGATAACCCCGATGATCTTTCGCAGCCGATCGCCTATCCACCGACGGAGTTGCTCTTTCCGCCTGGTGAAGAGTTCTGGCATACCGTGGTGAAGTGGGATACATCCCTGCCGTTTAACTTCGGTCGAGTTACAGATACGGAATTGATTCCGCGCTTGCAAGATATTGCCATTCGTATGTTCAAAGCGATCGGCATGGTGAGTTATGGGCGCTGTGACATTCGCATGAACGCACAGGGTGAGTTGTTTATTTTGGAGATCAATCCGAACCCGGCGATCATGCTCAGACCTGATGAATATGGTCCCGCCGATTTTATGATTCTGTATGATGCAGGCGGCTATAAAACTTTTTTTGAGAGGCTTTTTCGTGTCACGCAGCTCCGGCATCAACAACGGAATGGTTGAGGCGTGAATGCGCGTCTGTGTTTTTTATGACGAGTATTATGCCTTTGATGAATTTCTGAATCAATATCCCTGCGAATGGGAATTGCAGATTCTGCGCCGTCCCGTGCGTGACAAAATTAAAGAGTTGGCAGACTCGGGTAAATACGATGTCTTCTTCAACTTGTGCGATGGTCCGCTGGAGGGGCAGTCACCTGGCATTGATGTGATCCAAACGTTGGAGGAATTGAATCTCGCTTTCACAGGAGCGGACAGCAAATGCTTCGACCCGACACGGGAGGAAATGCAGGCGGTCGCGGACGTCCATCAAATTGGGTTCGCCCAAGGGACTCG
>CAZMQE010000257.1:0-4276 GCA_964568115.1 uncultured Anaerolinea sp. | reverse complement strand
GGCACGTAACATTCAATAACAACGCTTTGCCAGTTCCTAATCGGGCGTTGCATGACGAAGGCTAGAGTTTGACGATTGCGGCGATGAGTCAACTCAATTAGTCTGCTTAATAAAACATGGTATACGGAGGCAGGGGCTTGTCGTAAGTTGAAGAAGCTGTTGCATTGGGAAGTTCAGCCACAGGCACAGGACCGGACATGTAGTATGGTTCGCCATAAGCCGCGCCGATCATCGATCCGAACCAAATTGCTCTCGCTTCTACAAGCTTCAAAAATCCAGGCTCACTGATCGCAGTCCGTATGCCATCTTCAGATGATCCGAATTGCGTTTGATAAGCTCTTATTGCATCCATCTTGCGCTCCCAAACATCTGATATATCCAGCACAAAGGCGGGCGTGAAGGGATAAGAGAGCATATAGTAAAACAGCCGGGTCGGACGAAATGGCTCGCCCTCTCCTATTTTGGCTACTCCAGCAAAGAAACAGGCTTCTTTAACCAGGCGTCCGGTTGCTTCGTGATCAGGGTGCCGATCTTCCCAATAGGGAGCCAGCACGATACGCGGCCGAGTTTCACGGATAAGTTGAATGAGGACAGATAATGAGTGGGTTGCATTCTCGCCGATCTTTGAATCAGGCAAACCCAGATTTCGCCGTTCCTTAATTCCCAAGATGCGAGCTGCGTTGTTCGCCTCAACCTGGCGGCTGGCAACCGTTCCCCGGCTTGACATTTCACCTGCGCTTAGATCAGCTATCTCGACATGTAGCCCTTTCTTGGCAGCCAGTAAGAGACTGCCGCCACATCCCAATTCTGCGTCATCGGGGTGAGCAGCGATGGCTAAAATATCTACGGCCATATCCGCCGCCATTTATAGATAGCTTGCGATCTATTCACAATGTTCCACCATACTGCTTTTCTCTATCCAGGACAGCTGCTTCAGATATAGTTCTTCGTATTCTAGCACTCCTTTGGAACGATCAAAATTTCTGGCGTGTTGAATCGCAGATGCGCTCATTTGCTGATAACGCTCCGGATCGGATAACAGATCCAGAACTGATTGCACAGCCTGATCAGGTTGATCAACGTCAAATAGCAGACCGGTCTTTCCATCCAAAACCACTTCGGGAAGTCCGCCAACCCGTGAAGCCACCACTGGCACGCCACAAGCCATCGCTTCCAGCGCTGCCAGACAGAAACTTTCCGTACGGCTCGTTATCAACAGGATGTCTGTCTGTGCAAGCAGCCCAGCCACCTCAAATTGGATATCCCAGTAACGCACATCGCCATTGATATTCTTTTGCTGAAAAAAGTTTTTAACTCCATTCATTTCAGGGCCGTCACCGATGAGCCAAAGCTCTGAGTCTATCTTTTCACGTATTTTCGAAAATATTCCTGCCATGACCTCAGGTTGTTTCACCGCCCTGAAATTGGAAACATGTGCAATTCGCGGCCTGCGTTGTCCGTTTACGCTGACCGTATCCGGGTCTCGGGGATGAAACTTCTTAAGATCAACAAAATTTGGGATGATCTGAGGCGGAACCGCGAGGTCGAATATTTCAGCAGAGAGGTTGGAGTGGCTGGTTGAAACCGTTGTCAGCACATCGGCATTCTGAAGCGCCCGGATCAACATGGGTCCCCGAATGGGGTCACGTCCATGAATGCTCACATCTGTCCCGTGCAAAGTGCCCACCACTAAAGGACTTGCCTTACCCAGCCTGCGCTTTACCTCGTCTGCTACATGCGCAAATGGCACAGCATATTGAAAATGCAGCACATCCAGGTTTGCTGCTATCTTCATGACCTCCGATAAGTAAGCCTCGAACTCTTGATTCTGCCAGTCAATATAAAGCTCGGCCGGGTGTAAATTGCTCTCAGTATTGGATTTGATGATGTGCAAATTGACTCCGTTGGAAGCATCCCAATACCCAAAGGGCGGAGTTCGGGCAAATAAATGCACACTGTGTCCACGTTGCGCCAGACCGATCGCTAATTCGGTTGCAATCCGGGCGCTTCCACCAAAACTTGCATGGCACATGATTCCAATCCGCAACATTTTTGCTCCTTATTTTCTGTCCATCCCGCCTGGCTCATCACTACAATAACTTTAAAATAGAAATATATTATTAGGAGTAATTACACCATATTTGATTGGTTTTGTGTGTGGATACAGGTTCTTCTTGCACTAGCCCATTGTTCCCAGCAAATACATAGAGAAAATAAATTATTTGATAAAATGGATGGTATTGGTGTGTTTATTGGCCCCCATAAAGGCTCTATAGTCTAAGGAAAAAACAACATGTCAGAAGCACAGCTCTTACGGGTTAAAGATGTTATGGCAACACGTACGATCCGAATTCAGCATGATGCCAGCATGTATAAGGCTGCCGAGGTCGTTGCCTTATCACGTGTAAGCGATCTGATGGTTGTGGGTGAAGAAGATAAATTTATTGGGGTACTTTCTGAAGGGGACATTCTACGCGCGGCTATGCCTGATATGGATGAGATTGCAGCGGAGGGCGGCTCATTAGATACTGCCTTTGGCATCTTTCTCAAAAAGGGTAAAGACCTTTCCAGCCTTCCCATCCTGCCTTTTGTGATCAAAGAACCTGTCGTGCTCGACCCGCAGGATCATGTTGCCAAGGCTGCCACCGTCATGATCGATCTAAATATCCGCCTGTTGCCTGTCATTAAAGATGGGAAGCTGGTTGGAAGCGTTTCGCGAGCCGATGTGTGTCAAGCTGTTGTTGGCAATTCTTAATCGCCTGATATACCCTCAATCATTCTTCCCTAAACTAATATTTCACGTGTAGACAAGCTTCCCTTTTATCAAGAATTATGCTTGTCTGCATAGAAGTTTTACCTGGCTATCAAAGCAGACTCGAATAAGATATCGACACAGGAGCCACACGATGACATCAGAACAAACGGTCATCTCACAACGACATTCTTCCGGAACGTTATTTATTAAGGAAGGTGCGGATGTTGGCACGCGATTTGCCTTAAAAGATGGTGCAACGATTATAGGTCGGGAAAAAGGGGTTGACATCGTGCTCGCTGATCGACAATGTTCTCGGCAACACTGCCGGATCATCTCACTGCACGGTAAATTTATGATAGAAGACCTCAAGAGCACCAACGGGACACGTGTCAACGGTGCGCCTGTGACTACGATGGTTATCCTGAATTCCGGCGATCAAATTGCGCTTGGGGAAACCTTGTTGGGTTTTGAGGTCAAAGAGCCTGAAGTTATCTCCACCTATGAAAAAATTCTGAAGGAACAGGGCGTTGTTCCGTCGCGCTATGTTCTTTCAAATGCCATGGCAACTAGCGAAAGTCTTGGGCATGAGAACCAGGGCTTCCTATCGGAATCACATGGATTCATGCCAAGCCAACATCCTCTCTTACGACTGCCTCCCGAGTATCAAGCCTGGGACGATATCGTGGATAACTTGCCCGATCTTTACCGGACCCTCGGCCTGCGAGCTGCAATTGAGCAGTTACCAACCCTCAGCGCTGATGTGGAAACCCTGCCCGATAAATACCTTTTGCGGGCTTCCATGATCATCAGTATCTTGGGTCACGCTTATTTTCGTATCCAAACTGATACTCCAGATAAGCTGCCTGATAGCGTCATACAGCCCTGGCGCAAGATCACGCAACGCTTAGGCAGGCCCGGACCTGTTCTATCCTATATCGACCTGATCATTTACAACTGGAAGCTGGTCAACCCGACATTGGACGATCCCATCATTGTCGAGAATATGCGTTTGATGGTCCCCACCGTGGACAATATCGTCGAGCGGATATTTTATCTGGGACAAGTTGAAATTCTCTCCCGCCTGACACCTGTTATCGGCGCGGCAGTCCGCGCACAGGAAGCAGTGTATCGAGATGACCCCGAAGCACTGAAACAAGAACTTGTGATTATCACCGAAGCGTTGCAGCGGACAACGTATCGCTCCCTTCAGAAAATCGATCTGAATCCGCACAATAAAGCTTATCACTTGGATACGGTTGTCTGGGCTAAGACTGTTGGTCCGCTGGCAGTTTCGCTGGAACCGAGTACACCTGGACCGAGTGGTATTGCATCCCCTATATTCCATTTACTAGATGAGTTCCTTGGACGCCAGACGTACACAACTCGTTTGGGCGAAGAAATGACTCACATCCGCGCATGGTATCCGCCCAATTGGCAGAATTTCTTGAAAGCCATCGGGCAAATTTCGGTATCGGATTATGTAGAAAAAAGCAGAAGCAAGACCCTCAAAGGATTGTTCCA
>CAZMQE010000256.1:0-4316 GCA_964568115.1 uncultured Anaerolinea sp. | reverse complement strand
CTGAAGCCGCGGCGATCTTGAAGGTTTCTGAAGAAGACGTGAAAGCCGCCATCGCCGATGGCAGCTTGAAAGCGAAGAAGCTTGGCAATGCGTATCGCATCAGCAAGGATTCGCTGGAACAGTTTTTGAAGGGCTAGATCAAAGAAAAATAAAAGAGGAGCCGGGCGGCTCCTCTTTTTGATTCTATAGTTGTCTGGTGGTTGAGTAGGGCTGAGCGATAGCGAAGCCCGTATCGAAACCACACTAACAAATATACTTTGCTTATATGGTGGTTTCGATACGCCCCTCAAAGAGCATTCGGGGCTACTCAACCACCAGAGTTTTTCTATTATTCCAAATCGCTCAACACGTCAGGGATCGAGTTCGAAATATCGCTGGCTGTGACTGATGTGGTTGTGCCAAGATCATCGGCGGCGTAAAGACCGGCTTGGGCATGGATCCAGGCTCCGGCCACGGCAGCGTCGAAGGCGTCGAGTCCCTGAGCGCGCAAGCCAACGATAATACCGGAGAGGACGTCACCAGAACCAGCGCGGGCGAGGGCAGGTGAGGCTACGGGGATCACCGTGACACGTCCATCGGGGGATGCAACCACAGTGAACGCGCCTTTCAACACAACTACGTGCCCCCATTCTTTGGCGTACTTGCTGGCAATACCCTGCCGGTCCTCTTGAATTTCGTCTTTCGTGAGTCCCGTCAGCGTGGACATTTCTCCAGGGTGAGGAGTCAGGATCGACTGGGCTGGAAGCGTGGTGTGCCAATCCTTAATTTTGGCGAGCAGCGTCAATCCATCTGCATCGATCACGAGCGGAGGCAGAGTCACATTTTTTTCTTCGGTCTTTGTTTCAGTATGAACAAACCCGATGCGAGCCGAAACTTTCTTTTGGGTATTTTTTTGAGTGATGACATTTTCGAAAAATTCTTTTGTCGTATCCTCCACGCCTATACCGGGACCGATAAGTAATGCGGTGGCACGCTCAAATTTTTTGGCGAGCGTATCAGATGCATTGGCAGAGATCGCGCCCATGTCATGCGGCAGCAACGCCCAGGTAGCTTCGGGGATTTGACCGGCAATGGCGCCATGCAAATTAGATGGGATGGCGAGAGTCACCAGCCCTGCACCGACACGGTATGCCGCTTCGCCCGCAAGGACGGCTGCTCCTGTATAACTGGCAGACCCGGCAGCGATGAGCGCGGTGCCGAACGTGCCTTTGTGTGAATCCAGCGGACGATCAGGCAAAAGGGCATAGATCAAATTATCTTCAGCGACATTCGTTTGGATATCTTTGAGGGAGGCAAGATCATCGGGCAAACCAATATCCACGATCTGCAAATCACCCACATATTCGAAGGCAGGCAATTTCAATAAACCCTGTTTGACAGCCGCCATGGTAACGGTAATATCAGCGGGGATGGTTTCATCGGCGGCTTCACCAGAATCGCAATCCACACCGGAGGGACAATCCACCGCGATGACGAGCGGAGATTCTTCCATGCCATCGAGCAGGTCATTGACCTCGGCAAGCAAGTCAGCGAGATCTTTTTTCAAGGGTAATTTGATGCCGGTACCGAGGATGCCATCGAGAAGTACATCGGCGTTTTCAATGGTAGAGGCAAGCTGGAAGAAGGCGTCATCTTTTGGGGCGGGAATCAACTCACCGCCCGCATCGGTGAAGGCTTTGACGAGAGTATCCTTTTTGCGTTTGACAAGATACGCGCTTGCCTTCCAGCCCGCTTCGACTAGCGCGGTGAGGGCAATCAGCGTATCGCCGCCATTATTGCCTGGACCCACCAAGCCTACAACTTCGGGTTCGATCTCATCCACGAACAAATCAAAGACGACATCGGCAAGCGAGTGACCGGCGTTTTCCATCATCTGGTCAAAAGTTAAGCCACCGGCATTGGCTTCCTTTTCGATTTCCTGCATTTGTGCAACAGTTACAAGTTTCATAGTTGTGTTCTCCAATTTGATGAGGAAATTTTACTGCAAGAAGGGTTAGGCTGTGGGGCAACAAGGGATTTTCTAACAAAAATCAAACGACGAGAAAGGTTACTTTCTATCTGTTGTTTTGGGTGCAAGTATAATGATGAATACAACTCATTATTCAATAACAAGCTGCAATATTCTGCTCTCGAAGAGAGTGCACGTTTAGGCTAGAATATGCAAGATAGAGCTCTTCAAAAAGCGCAATAGGCGCGACACGAATCGCCTTCCGTGCGAAAGTGCGGGCAAAGAGTTGGAAGATAATCTCAACAAGTTAAGCCCATAAAACCGTATTAGATACGCAGGATAAATAGGTAGAATGAAAAACCGAACTCCATTATCGATAATCATTTTGCTTGGCATTGCTTTTCTGTTTTTACTATGCTACCACCCTGCTCAAATCCCCGCGCCGTGGTTTGACGAAGGTTGGACACTATCAGTGGCGCGCAACTGGGTGGAAACTGGCCGATATGCCCGCTTATTAAACGATCAACCGATCTCTGCCACTGGGATGGCATGGAACTTTCCTGTAACCGGTCCAATTGCATTGAGCTTTCAGTTTTTTGGAATTGGAGTTTGGCAGGGACGCTTGCCAGGCACAATGTTTACGATCGCCTCCATATTCTTTGTTTATTGGACTGCCAGGCGAATGTATAACGAAAAAATTGCCGCCGCCGCAATACTGCTATTACTCTTGGGATATCCTTTTCCATTAACGGAAGGAAGACAGGCACTCGGTGAACCAGCCATGCTTTTTTATTTACTGGCGGGCTATTATGCATTCTGGTTATTTTTAGAAAAACGCTCTGCAGTGAGCCTTGGGGCAAGTATGTTATTGTGGGCATCGGCATTAACATCCAAGCAACAGCCTTTACCTTTTTGGATGTTTTCCATGCTTGCTGTAGTTGTATTTTCCGGCTGGCTGCGCCGCGATCGGTTTACATTTTGGGCTAGTCTAGGAGCCCTATTGGGCACATTCGTCTTTTGGCGGATCATGTTAGGGGTCCAAGCCTGGCTCGAGACTGGCCTGCCACTATATGGCGCTCCGATGCAAGGATTGCTAAACGTCACGGGCTGGGTCCCAGTCTGGGAAGTCCGCGTTCAAGCCTTAACCATAATCGGCTACTTTGCAGTACCATTAATTTTGGGACTGGGATACAGCCTCAAACAAGAAATGGAAGCTTGGAACATCGAAGCTGGTGGGGATCCAAAAGTTTATATTCGTCTTGCCTACTGGAGCCTAACAACGAGTTGGCTTATCTGGTACGCAACTCTTGCCATGGCATGGGTGCGTTATCTTTATCCGATCGTCTTTTTCGGCAGTATCTTTGTTGCAGTTTTTATATCCAGAATAACAGATGACTTTAATTTCCCTCAAGTGGTTAGGCGAGCAAGTAATGCACTTCGTCGATTTCAATTCAAGCGTGAAAATCTCGAGGCGCTGCTTGTCATTTTGATAATGTCCTATGTGGGGAGCATGGTCGTAAGGAATTTCGCAGCGATAACTTTCAACAATGACGCAGAAACGGTCGCCGAGTATTTAAATCGCTCAACTCCATCTGATGCGTTACTTGAAACTTATGATAGCGAGCTCCTCTTTTTGGTACAACGAAAATTCCACTTCCCGCCTGATCAAATCCAGGTCGAATTGAACAAACGCACATTTCTACATCAAAACGTAGCAATTCCATACGACCCCATGCAAGTTGACCCAGACTATATAGTCATCGGTCCTTTCAGCAAAATGTGGGGCTTGTATGCTTCTATCGCGCCACAGCAGGATGGCTGGGAATTGGTGTACAAGTTGCCAAATTATAGTGTTTATCAACATGTGCGCTAAACATGGTATTTAATTCATCGATCATCAAAGGAGCAATTAATGAGTACTAAAGCAAACCCTACCCTCATAGACAAATACATTGCAAATTCTCCAAAAGAAATACAGGATACCTTGAAAAAAATCAGGTCAACGATCAAAAAGTCTGCACCCAAAGCGGAAGAGACCATAAACTACGGCATACCGACTTTTACGCTGGATGGTAACCTGGTCCATTTTGCGGGTTTTAAGAATCACATCGGGTTTTATCCCACGCCTAGTGGAATTGAGAAATTCAAAAAAGAGCTATCCGCTTACGAGGGCGCAAAAGGCTCAGTAAAATTCCCGCTGGATAAACCGATCCCCTATGCTTTGATCAGCAAGATCGTAAAGTTCCGGGTCAAAGAAAATTTGGAAAGAGCAGAAGCGAAAAAGAAAAAGCCATCAAAAGCTTGACCGATCAACTATTGAAAAGGAAACCCTCATGAAAAAGTCAGATCGTACTGCACTCGTTGCAAT
>CAZMQE010000255.1:0-4343 GCA_964568115.1 uncultured Anaerolinea sp. | reverse complement strand
AACCGCACCTGCACCATCAGCGAACAGGTTGGCGGTCTTTTTATCCTTGAAATCTAGGAAGCGACTCATGCCGTATCCGCCCGCAACAAGGATGTACTTCATCTTCGGCTCGGTCATCAGATAACGTGCGCCCTGGTCGAGGGCAGTGACCCAACCCGCACACGCGGAGTTGACGTCATAGCAGCCTGCATTCTCTGCGCC
The DNA here is from genome assembly GCA_964568115.1 of uncultured Anaerolinea sp. Taxonomy (GTDB): domain Bacteria; phylum Chloroflexota; class Anaerolineae; order Anaerolineales; family Villigracilaceae; genus Defluviilinea. The sequence continues at coordinate 4,142 of CAZMQE010000255.1, read as the reverse complement.
CAGCTTGCTTTGCACGACCACGGAAGTGCTCGGGGAGAGGTAATCTGGCGTGTCGGTGGAGACAATGATCAGGTCTAGATCTGAAGCGGAAATTCCTGCGCGTTCAAGAGCTTTTTTAGAGGCTTCCACGATCAGGTCAGAAGTCACCTGCTCGGGCGACATCCAGTGGCGTTCTTGGATGCCAACATTGGCAAGCAGCCACTCGCTCGTAGATTCGCCCATCAGTGCGTCGACTTCGGCGTTGGTCACAACTCGTTCCGGGACATAACTTCCGGTGGAAAGGATCTGTACATTTCTCATGGTTTCTTCTCAAGGGGATTGGATTTATCGTTCAATTGATCGAGCCGCACAAAGCGACTCATGAATTCAACCACTTCGCTCCACTCATTGAAGTTCACTTCTTCGGCGTTCTGAATATGGCGAATGGCGCCGTGGTAGACCGTTTGTTTCCCCGCTTCGGAAGGCACGTCTTCCACGACAAACCGGATAATGAATGAATGGATCGAAGGCGTGATATCAGTCTTCATTGCCCCCAGAATAGCAGACGCCAGTCACATGGCAGTTACAAAAACAAAAACCGTTCTACCACAAAGGAGACAAAAGGGCACAAAGGTTTTAAATTTCTTGGGTTTTCCCTTCGTGACCCTTTGTGGTTGAAACCTAACTTGTCAACTTTTCGTACAGCTCCTGCGTTTCGGGCGAGGGGGAAACATTCAGGTCATCCTTCAACGCTTGCACACAGCGCTGGTATGTACGCCCAACTTGCCCGCGGTCGCCGAGCCGGTCGTATGCCAGCATCAGGTAACGGTACGCCCGTTCCCAGCATTTGTCGCGCGAAAGTACCCGCTGCGAAAGATCAATGGCATCGGCAAATTGCTCGCGTGCGATCATCAACTCTATAAGACGATCCGCCGATTCAAGGAAGGATGCCGCCAGCCGCTCGCGTTCCTCTGCCAGCCAGGCATCATATAACGATTCGGGCAGATAATCGCCGCGATACAGGTCGATGGCTTTTTGCAGCAACGCCGCATCTGTTTTTCCCGCCTGCTTCACTAACATTAAGAACAACTCGGCATCGAGCCACAGGTCGGCATGCGGGCGGAGTGTGTACGTTGTACCGTCGCGAAAGATGAACGCCGACTCACTGCCGGGATCGCGTTCCGGCTCGAGCACCTGGTATAACGTGTTCAACGCGATCTTGAAATTACGATACGCGGTCGCCATATCGGCATGAGACCACAAAAATTCGCAGATCTGGTCGCGGTCTAATGGGGCATGACGATAGGTGATGAACAATTGGAATAACTGCCGCGCCGACTCACGCCTCCAGCCGTTGGATGGAATCGCTTCGCCGCCTCTCCATACCCGGAAGCTGCCCAGCGTTTGGACGCGGAGTCTAAACCCGGGGTGGATCTCGATCTCTTTCAGCCCCAAGTTATCAAGCAGACGATCGACATATCCGCTCTCCCAACCGTTCCTCCGCGCGTGCAGCAGCAGAGGCACGAACATCCTCTCATCAGATGGTCCCAGCAACGTTGGTCGTGTGAACAGAAAGTAGTACCCATTCTGCTGACATGTTGAAAGCGTGTCGGAAAAACTCTGAGCGACGCGGTCAAATTGTTTTTGCTTATAGAAACTATAAACCAACCAAAGTCGCGCCGCGCTGCGACCGAACGTATCGCTGCATTCTTCAAACCCAAGTACCGCCCGGTTGAGCCAGGTCTCCGCGGCTTCATAACGCGCCGCCAGAACGAGGCTGGCGCCCATTGTCAGGCGCGTGAGGGATGCGATCCATTCGTCACCTGCTTCGGTGGCGATCTCGATGGCTTCCTGCGCATGTTTTTGGGCACGCTGCAGGTCGCCGCGATAGCCATAGGCACGGCATAAACCCCAATTTGCTTCGACAGTCAGGCGCGGCACATCAAGCGATTTGCTGATCTCGATGGTCTTTTCAAATTCACTCAACGCACGAGTAACATGATCTTCCTCGATATTTGCACTCAAGTTCAGAGCATGCCCCTGACGCATATGACCGACCGCCGTCACAAACGGGGATTTCAATTCGTCGCCGCGACGGGTGCCATCCAACGCGGATTGATGGGCATGTTTGCTCATACCCATGAAAGAATAAATGAGGGACAACAATAATTTTGTCTCGCGGTGAGCGCGTGGTGTTTGGACCGGTTCGCGGTTTTCAGTTTCGGCGAGCTCTTCCAATCCGCGTCTTGCCTCCTCCAGTCGCCCAGTTCGCAATAGCACACGGAACCACAACTGATCATTCGACGGACCTTCGGCGCGCAAATCATCCGCTCGTTGGCGGAGACGTTCCGCTTCTTCGACATGACCAGAGTTGAGTTTATTCTCCGCCAACAACTCAAACAAACGGACTTGTGCTTCGCGATCTTCGAATCCATCGCTAAGGCGAATAGCTTCCTCCAGCAATTTCTCCGCCTGGGTCGGGTTGACCGTATCAAGATAAACGCGTGCCTGTCCTCGCAGGGCACGAGCAATGCCATCCTGTTGACCTTGTACGCGCCAGGTCGTTTCGGCTTGTTTGTACCAGCCCTGCGCCTCGTCAAAGCGACTGTGCATGCGCGCCAGTTCCCCGAGGGTGAACATCAATGCCGGGTGTTGGTGCAGACTCAGGCTTGGAAGGGAATCAATGTAGCTCGCAAGCGTATCCAGCCGTCCCGCGGAAAGAAGCGTTTGCGAGTACGTGTCCAGTAGATCCGCCACTTCATCCCAAGCTTCGGCTTCGATCAAATGATAGATGGCATCTTCCGATTTGTTGTGCGAGATGAAATATTGTGCGGCATCACGATTCCAGCGGATGCATTTCTCGGCTGGCGATTGCTGTCGTAAAAAGTTATGGAAGATGTGATGATAGCGAAGCGTCCCCTCGGCGGTCTCCACCACGAAAAGATCCTGTCGGCGAAGATAGGCAAGCATCGAAGCCGAATCTCCAGTGGAATAGCCCGCCGTTAATCGTAGCGCATCGCAGACTTCTGGATGTAGATTGCGCAGGGTCGAAGTGACCAACAGAAACTCGCGCACATCGGCAGGCTGACGTTCAAAGACTTCATGCGCCAACATTTCAAACAAGGCTGTAAGTGAATTGGTCTGCCAGCGCAATGGGAATTCAAGCGTCAATGGGGATTGTGTGCGGATGCTTTGCCAGATGAGTTGAAGACCGATCGCCCAGCCCTCAGTGTATGCCAGAAGCGAATCGAGTTCTTCGCTTGTGAGTTCGAGTCCGTAATGCTTGCTGAACAGGGAAGCGATCTCGTTCTTTGTAAAGGTCAACACTGATTGATCGAAAAAAATCACTTCACCTTGCGCACGCCAGCGCGCCAAGGTAGGAAGTGTGATGGTCGGACGACCCGATAACAACACATGGAAGTTGGCAGGAGCCAGACCGATCAGACGGTCAAGGATAAGAGGCAGTACGCCGCTTTCAGTGAGCAGGTGTGCGTCATCCAGGATCAACACCACGGGAACACCAGGCATATCTGCCAACGCATTGATAATCTGGTCGAGAATCCCCAGCCATGGCAACGGACCCTGCGAACCGTCCCACATTTCCAAAAACGGCGTGGGTAAATTCGCAATGGCTGGAAAGGTGTTTTGCAGGGCATGACATAATTGCAGGAGGAAGACCAGCGGATCAGTATCTTCCTCGTTGGCTTGATACCAGATCATAGGCTGGAGTTCCGCCGCCAGCTCCGCCAGCGCGGTACTCTTGCCGTATCCTGCCTCCGCTTGCAAGATCATGAGCCTGTAATCCAATGCCTGCTTTAACGTCAGGCTAACACGCGGACGGGTTAAAGTCCGTGCGTTGCGCGGTGGAGGGATCAATTTGGTGCGGAGAACGTGTGAAAGTTTCATTGTGCTTCGGGAAATAAATTCGGCTGAAGTTTATCTCAAAACAATACCGTCATGCAAGCTGAACTACTACGCCAGTATTAATGAATATTCACGAATATTTGTCGCGATTTTGAATTATCGTCCATAAATGCCTGAACTCTCATAAGTGACTCAATACGATCATCCTCATCATGGAGACCCACTCAATAAACCAGTTACGCACCGCGGATTCTAATCCCGTCGGGACCGCCAAGGACAACACGAAAGAACCGATCAAT
>CAZMQE010000254.1:0-4376 GCA_964568115.1 uncultured Anaerolinea sp. | reverse complement strand
TAAGCGGGATTCTGTTCGAGCAGGAACAAAACGTCATCGAAGCCGGGCAGGCGCAAGGTCTGCGTTTGAACGAGCGGCGGCAGATCGGCGATTGGGTCGCGCTGACGATGAGTCGTTAAGTCCAGATTTAATCCCCCGTATGGCTGATTGTTGATTCTTTTGAGCTGGATAAAATCATCCAATATTTTCAAAGGAGATGCCAAATGAATAGAAAGTTTTCCAAGGGTTTGTTTGCAATTGCATTACTTGTCTTAGCTTCTTTAGCTTGCAGTGCAGCCTCATTGTTGGGCGGGGGGGCATTGATCGAGGATGATTTCTCGAAAAGTGATAGTGGTTGGGGGGTAGGCACGGACTCGGATAGTTCTGTGGAGTATGTGAATAACGGTTTGCAAATGCAGGTGTTTACCAAAAATTACTTTGTCTGGAGCACGCCCGATACTGAAACTTATGAGAACGTTCATATGGAAGTGACGGTGAATAACAATAGCACAGACCCCACTGCGGCTTTTGGCGTTATGTGTAACCAACAGCCTGTGGATAGCTCCTTCTATTATTTTGCAATGACACCAGCTGGTGAGTATGCGATCGTGAAAGCCTCGATCGCTTTGTCTGATGTTTTTCTCACCAATAATGATAAATGGGCTACCTCCGATGCGATCACTCAGAATGCATCTTCCTATCGCATTGGTGCAGATTGCGGGAATGGTACTTTGACCTTTTATGTGGATGGGAAGCAGATCGATTCGGTTTCGGATTCAACCTATACCAGCGGTGGCGTTGGGCTTTTTGCCTGGAGCGGCGAGGAACCATCTGGAACGGATGTCACATTTGACGATTTTGTGATGACCAAACTGGGTCAGTAGAAATTTGTTTTGGAATAAAATTCTGCGTCTGATATCAGATGCAGAATTTTATATTTACAAAGGAGCAGCTCATGAAAAACAAATACAGAATATCTTTAGCAATTGCAGGTTTGGCATTGGCGGCATTGGCGTGTCAGGCAGTGGCAGGGTCGCCTGCGGACACGAATTCAAATGAAGTCGTACCTGCCGACACCAGCCTCCCGGATGTGAATGTTATTCCCGAACCTGTCCAGACTGAAGAGCCAGTCAGCAATTCGGACGTTCTTTTTGATGATGATTTTTCGGCGGGCAGATCGCAGTGGGGCACAGGCACCGATGCAGATAGCGCAGTGGAATATGTGGATGACGCGTTGAACTTTCAGATCTTCACAAAGAACTTCATCGTATGGACGACTCCCAATGATAAGAATTATGAAAACGTCCATATGGAAGTTACGGTCATCAACAATGGCACGGATTCAACAACTGCCTTCGGTTTCATTTGTAACCAACAGTATCCCATCACTGATTCGCATTATTACTTTGCCGTAACGCCCTTTGGTCAGTACGCCATTGCCAAAGCTGCGCTGGCGCAGACGGATCTTTTCCTGACCAATAATGACGCCTGGGGGCATTCGGACCTGATTGCCAAGGACGCCGATTCTTATCGTATAGGCGCTGATTGCGGCAACGGCAAATTAACCTTGTATGTGGATGGACAGGAAGTTGACTCGGTCGAGGATACAACCTATACCTCCGGGCGCATTGCGCTCTTCACCTGGAGCGGCGAAGAAGCCACTACAACGAACGTGTCTTTTGATGATTTCAAAATGACCCAGCTGCCGTAAGGCTTGCGGCATCGAAAAAAATCCTGCGCACCTATAGTGTGCAGGATTTTTAATTTGTGCCTGTGTAATTCTGTGCTATGATTCAACCACGATGGATCGCCGTAGACTTATCCTTTACCTGTTGCTCAATGTATTCATCTCTGCCTGCGTGACGGGTTCGATCCTGTTCTGGTATGACCGCAACTACCGCTCGGCGGCTCTTTCTGCCGTTCAACCTGCTTCGGTTGCGAACAACCAATCTGCCCCGCCAGCGACTCTGAATCCGCAAGTGGATATTCCCGTAGAGATCGTCAGCATCATCGGTGCCGGGACGTTGAATGCCGAGTGGGTGGTGGTGCACAATGCGGGTGCTGATTCGCTCAATTTATCGAATTGGCAATTGAAAGATTCTGATCGAAATGTGTTTACCTTCCCCAACCTGACGCTCAATGGCAATGGCGCGGTGCAAATCCATACGAGTTCTGGGACGAACACGGTCATTGATTTATACTGGGGCGAGACCGATCCCGTTTGGGAATCTGGTGAAGAAGCGCAGTTGCTTGACCCAAGTGGCAATGTCCGTGCGGTGTATAAAGTTCCTTAACTATAAATACTCTGCTGGTCGAGTAGTGCCTAGCACTTATCGAGACCAGCACTACAAGTAAACATAATATTTTGAATTGAAATGTGTGGTCTCGATACGTTCCTCGCTGTTGCTCGGAACTGCTCGACCACCAGCTAATCGCTGAAAGCTAATGACTAACCGCTAATGACACAGGCTCTCTACCGAAAATACCGACCGAAAGAATGGGCAGAAGTGATGGGGCAGGATCACATCGTCACCACGCTCAAGAATGCCATCGCGGCTGACCGTGTTGGGCATGCCTATCTCTTCGCGGGTTCGCGCGGAACCGGCAAGACCACGCTCGCGCGTCTTTTGGCGAAAGCGGTCAACTGCACGAATCCTGATCCCACCAAACGCCCGTGTAACGAATGTGATCACTGCAAAGCCGTCAACGATAATCGTTTCATGGATCTCATCGAGATCGACGCGGCGTCGAACACGTCTGTTGACGATGTCCGTGATTTGCGCGACAAGATCAACTTCTCGCCTTCGCAAGGCAAATACAAGATCTATATCATTGACGAAGTCCACATGCTTTCGACGGCAGCGTTCAATGCGCTCCTCAAGACACTCGAAGAGCCGCCTCCACATGCCATCTTCGTTTTAGCAACAACTGAAATTCACAAGATCCCCGCGACGGTTCTTTCGCGTTGTCAGCGCCATGAGTTCAGACGTGTGCCAGTGGGGGAGATCGTTACCAATCTCAAGATGATCGTCAAAGCCGAGAACCTTCAGGCAGATGATGATGCGCTCATTCAGATCGCGCGTCAGTCTACGGGCGGAATGCGCGATGCCCAGTCTCTGCTCGATCAACTTTCGTCCACGGGCGATAAGATCACGCTCGCGCTCGCGCAAACCGTGCTTGGCACTGCCACGAGTCAAACCGTGCTCGATACCCTCACATCCATCATGGATCACGATCCTGCGCATGGGCTTGAGACCATCCACAAGGCACTCGATGCGGGTGCTGATCCGCGTTCGCTGGCGCGTCAGGTCGTAGAGTATCTGCGTGGTCTCATGCTCATTCAAATGGGCAACGCGAATCAAGTCGAAGCCACTGCGGATGTCAAGAAGCAGATGCAGGCGCACGCCAAGTCTTTTTCAACGAGCGATGTTTTGCGGATGATGAAAGTTTTTAACACTGCTGCTACGGATTTGCGCGGCGGCTGGCAGCCATCGTTGAGCATTGAACTCGCTTTAGCAGAAGTGTTGGACGCTCCAGCCGAATCTCCGCAAATCGCCACGCCGATTCAATCCAAGCCGAAGCCTGTTTCAACTCCCAGAGCCGAGACTCAGCCTCAGGCTGAGTCAGAAGCGGCTCCACATCCAGAAGAAAAATCCGCTGTCAGTGCGGGAGATGTCATCAAGGCGTGGAAACATATGTCATCCGCTTTACCAAAGGCGCAGGCGAATCTTTCGGCGTTGATGAACTCGGTCAAGATGATCGATGTGCAGGGCAAGACGTTGATCTTGGGTTTGGCGAGTGACGTGCTGGTTTCAAAGATCGACAAGCCTGATCAGATCGAAGCGATCCAAAAGCTGATCAAGGACGAGTTTGGCGCGGACGTGAGCGTGCGTTGTGTGGTGACGAATGCGAAAGGCAAGATCCCCGCGAACGTAGCGCAAGATGGCATGGTCGCAACCGCCATCCAACACGGCGGCGAGATTGTGGATATGCAAGATTAAAAGCGATATTCGATACTCGTGATTTGGTTTGAGTGTCGAATATCAAATATCGATTATCGAATTACGAGGTGTATTTATGGCTAAAGGATTTAACAAAGGACCGGCAATGGGCGGGGGGCAAGCTGGCATGATGCAGCAATTGCAAAAAATGCAGAAACAAATGGAAGAAGCGCAGGCGAAACTTGCTGTGGAAACGGTCACTGCCACAGCGGGTGGCGGCGCGATCAAAGTCGTGATGACTGGCGACCAGAAATGTCAGTCCGTTGAAATCTCTCCTGATTTCATGAAAGACGCCGATGCCGAAATGTTGCAAGATATGGTCTTATCGGCTGTGAATATGGCACTTGATCAATCACGTGCGTTGCAAGAGAAGTTGATGGGTCCGCTGGCGGGTGG
>CAZMQE010000253.1:0-4419 GCA_964568115.1 uncultured Anaerolinea sp. | reverse complement strand
GTAGCGAGTTTCTTCATCAAGCGTCCCTTGCGGCGGGCGGCGGCGTTCTTGTGGATCACGCCTTTACCTGCGGCTTTATCGAGTTCGCTGATGGCTTTGAGGACGAGTTCTTTGGTCTCGGGAGCTTTTTCCTCAAAGGATGCGCGTGCAGCACTGACAGCAGTACGGGAGGCGCCGCGCGTATTGCGATTGTTGATGCGACGTTTCTCGTTCTGCTTATTTCGTTTGATTTGTGACTTAATATTAGCCAAGGTCTTCCTCCAGAATAATTCTTGCCGTTCTTTCTTGACGGCGGCTCATTTTACATGAGAGTGGGTGATTTGTCCAGAAAAACTGTGCTTTTACGGCTTTGCAAAGATAACCACAAAGTAGTTGCCCAACAGACTATTTTCCGAGGTTACGAAGGCAACGCCGAATTCAGTCACATTGGCGTTGAGGATGTTGCCGCGGTTGGCTGGGTCACCCATCCACCAATTGAAGGCGGCTTGTGGGTTGCTTTGCGGTAATGCGTAAATATTCTCGACAGCCAGCGTGCCTGAGTAGCCTTGCGCCGCCACACGAAATTCCTGTGTCGAGCCGTTCAAGCCAATATGGCTTAGATAGTTATTGCAGAGCATATCGGAGGCGTGTAATTTGGCGGCAGTTGCCAAATTCTGATTGATGTTAAGCGCAGGCAGTCCATTGCTGGTGCGAGCATTGTTGATGAGTGTCTGCAATTCGGTGATGAAAGCCGCGTTTTCCGCTGGGGCACAGCTGGATGTTCCGGAAGCCGGGGCAGTGGCAGCGGCTTGGGTTGGCTGTCCCTCGATCGTTGGGGTAACAGGCGTGGATGTGGAAGGAAGCGTAGGGGTCGCCGTCACAAGGTTGACCGGGATCTGCAAAGTCTGTCCAGATTGGAGGGCGTTGGCGTTCTCGATCTTGTTGAGCGTGATGATGTCTTCTTCTTTGCTGTTGAATTTGGCAGCGATGCCAGCCAGTGTGTCACCGGGCTGAACTTGATATTCGATCTTTGCGCCGCGTCCCAAGTTTGCAGGCAGGGGAGTGGCGGTTTTGAGTATGGTTCCAACAGGTGGAATACTAAGCGTGTCTCCAACATAATAGACGCCATTGTTTTCCATGATCTTGGAGTTACTTTCGAGAATCAGCAGGACGCCATCGGTGCCAAGATTGAATTTTTCCGCGATGCCTTGCAGGGTATCGCCTTCCTGAATGATGTAGGCAACCGGGCCAGTGGGCGAGGGTGTAATGGTGATTGTTGGCGTCAGCGTCAGGGTTGGCGTCAGTGTCGGGGTGGTGGTGCTGGTGGGCGTGAACGTCAGCGTTGCAGTAGGAGTCTCCGTGGCGAACAAGCCGCTCAGCGGTTTGTTTTCTGAACCAAAGAGCCAAACGGCGAGCACAATGAGTGCGATCACGATCAATCCTATGGCGCCATATACGAGCAGCGGACCGCGTTGCTGTCTGCGCTTGCGGTAGGTGTTGAGTACGTTCGAGGTGTTATTGTTATTAGGTGGAGTTCGGTTAAGCATATCTATTCCTTATGTACAAAAGACGCGTTTAGATGGGACTTTGGTTCCCACCTGACGCGGTGAAATAATTCTACCTGAAAAATGGAGCTTGTGTAAAAGAGACCTCCGAGTTTTTCAAAAACTCGGAGGTCTGGGTTGGCAAGTTGTACGCTAGTTTACCTGTTTCATGCTAGTTTTACTTTTTCGATTGCATATGCTCTTTCAAATATTTCCCTGTATATGACCCCTTGACCTTCATTACCTGTTCAGGTGTGCCTTCGGCAAGGATCTCGCCGCCGCGATGGCCGCCTTCAGGACCAAGATCCACGATCCAATCTGCGACTTTGATGATATCGAGATTGTGTTCGATGATCAAAACCGAGTTGCCGGTATCTACCAGTCTCTGCAAAACTTCGATCAGCTTGTGTACATCCGCAGCATGCAAACCAACGGACGGTTCGTCCAAAACGTACAGCGTGCGTCCGGTTGCGCGGCGTGATAATTCTTTAGATAACTTTACCCGTTGCGCCTCGCCGCCAGATAATGTCGTCGCGGGTTGACCCACGCGCACATAGCCCAAGCCGACTTCCTGCAACAACTTCAGTTTATTCAACATCTGCGGATAGTTCTTGAATTCTTCGAGCGCGTGGTCTACGGTCATATCCAACACGTCCGAGATGCTGTATTTTTCATGAAACATCACCTGCAATGTCTCGCGATTGAAGCGTTTACCATGACAAATATCGCAAGGCACATACACATCTGGCAAAAACTGCATTTCGATGCGCAGCTCGCCCTGTCCCTGACAAGCTTCACAACGTCCGCCGTGGACGTTGAATGAGAAACGCCCGGGTTTGTATCCACGCACTTTGCTTTCAGGCAGTTCCGCATAGAGCTTGCGGATCTCATCGAACAAGCCGGTATACGTCCCAGGGTTCGAGCGTGGCGTGCGCCCGATGGGAGATTGATCGATGTTGATGATCTTATCGAGATGTTCAATACCCTCGATCTTTTCGTGCGCGCCCGATTGAGTGCGTGCGCCCATTAACCGCGCGGCGAGTTCGCTGTATAAAATGTCGCTCATCAATGTGGACTTGCCCGACCCTGAAACGCCGGTGATACACACCAGCTCTCCAAGCGGGATCGAGACATTGATGCCTTTCAAGTTGTTCGCTGTCGCATTGATGATCCTTAGCGACTTGCCGTTGCCTGCACGCCGCTTCTTCGGGACTTCAACCTGCTTCCGCCCCGAAAGATATTGACCTGTCAACGACTTGGGATGCACTAAGATCTGTTTGGGCGTACCCTCCGCGATGACTTGTCCGCCATGCTCACCCGCAGCCGGACCGAGATCAATCACCCAATCTGCTTCACGGATGGTTTCATCATCATGTTCAACGACTAGAACCGTATTTCCTAAATCGCGTAATCCCTTGAGGGTTTCCAGTAAGCGCATATTGTCGCGCGGATGTAATCCAATCGATGGTTCATCCAACACATATAATACGCCGACCAATCGCGAACCAACTTGCGTTGCTAAACGAATACGCTGCGCTTCGCCGCCCGATAATGTGACTGCCGAACGATTCAACGTTAAATAATCAAGACCCACATTTACAAGGAAGTTGAGGCGTTCATGAATTTCCTTGATGACTCGTTCTGCAATCGTTTTCTGCTTCGATGTCAACGGAGAATTCTTGCCTGAGATCTTTTTGACCCATTCAAGGGTCTGTAACACAGGCCAGGAGTTGGCTTCCACGATATTGATATTGTCCACGGTCACGGCGAGGGCGGCTGGATTCAGTCTCTTGCCTCCGCAGGTTGGGCAGGGACGGTCAGACATGAACTCAGAGATCTTCTCGCGGATGTATTCCGAGTTGGTTTCTTTGTAACGCCGTTCCATATTCGTGATCACACCTTCAAACGCGCGTGTGAACTTGAACTCATTGCCATTGGCGTTTTGATACGTCATCTGGATCTGTTTATCGCCTGTGCCGTACAAGACGATCTTCAAGCTCTCTTTGGATAACTCTTTGACAGGTGCATCCAGATCAATTTTGAAGGCTTTCGCTGCATTGATCAAACTTTGCCAGTAGTAACCACCTTCGACCTTCGGTCCACTCCACTCCATGCTGATGATCGCTCCATCGTTGAGAGACAGGTCCTGGTCCGGGATGATGCGGTTCGGGTCAATCTCCAGTTTGGAGCCGAGACCCTGACAATCCGGGCAGGCGCCTTGCGGCGTGTTGAATGAGAAGGTGCGCGGTTCTACTTCATTGATACTCACGCCATGTTCAGGGCAGGCGAGGTGTTCGGAAAATTGAATGTCTTCTTTTTTATCAACGAGGTTAACAGTGATATAGCCCTCACCAAATTTGAGCGCGGTCTCGACAGAGTCTGTCAAGCGGGTAAGAGCGGCTTTCTTTTCTTCTTTATCGCCTTCATGTGTAATAACGAGACGATCAACTACGGCTTCGATGGTGTGCTGTTTATAACGATCGAGCTCGATCTCATCATCCAGCGAAGAGACGTTGCCGTCCACACGGGCGCGGGTGAAGCCAGCTTTACGGATTTCTTCGAAGACGGCTTGATATGTCCCTTTGCGCGCGCGGACCAGCGGCGCGAGAATCAAGATGCGTGAGCCCTCGGGGAGTTTCGCGATCTTATCCACGATCTCTTCAGCTGATTGCTTGACCACTTCGCGTCCGCAGACGGGGCAGTGCGGGATCCCCGCGCGCGCAAACAGCAAACGCATGTAATCATAAATTTCAGTGACGGTTCCAACCGTCGAACGTGGATTGTGACTCGTGGATTTCTGGTCAATCGAAACAGCGGGGGAGAGCCCGTCGATGTAATCCACATCGGGCTTGTCCATTTGACCGATGAACTGCCGCGCATACGCTGAAAGCGACTC
>CAZMQE010000252.1:0-4433 GCA_964568115.1 uncultured Anaerolinea sp. | reverse complement strand
CCCAACTCTTAAACAAAAATGTCCGGCTGCTTTCACAGCCGGACATTTGCAAAACACAAACCTAGTTGCCGCCCTTTACTTCCACCCAGATATCATCGTACAACGGAGTTGCATCACCCACATCGGCGATACCATGTCCGTTCGCTACAGCCTCAGCGGGCGGATTGGTGATCGGGGAATCGGCGTACGCCTTATAGACATCAGGCTGATTTGCCTTGGCATACTCCAACGCTGCCGCGTTCGGGTTGGTGTACTGGAAGTCACGGATGGTCAACCAAAAGACATCACCCTGCATTGTGTAGTTCAACCAGGCATACGCAGCATCAGCATGCGCAGCGCCTTTTAGCATGACCCAATTATCCTGCCAAAGAATGGGACCTTCGGTCGGGTAAATATATTGGATGGCAGGGTTTTCCTGATTGGCAATGAAGGCTTCGCCGGTCCAGGTCATACCCAGGTCCGCATCGCCTGCGATCAAAGCGGTCTTCGGGCTGTCACTATCGAACACCTTAATATTGGGCACGAGTTCAGCCAGCTTGGCTTTGGCTTCTTCAAGCTGAGCAGGGTCGGTCGTGTTGACATCATAACCGAGCGTCAACAGCGTGATACCGATCACGGCGCGCGAATCATCAAGGAAGATCATCTTGCCAGCATATTCAGGCTTCCACAGATCTGCCCATGATTGAGGGATATTCTCAACGGTATCAGTGTTCACCACAATTGAATCGGTGCCGCCCAGGTACGGCACAGAGTATTTATTACCTGGGTCGAAATCCTGATTCATCCATCCGCCGTCGAAGTTTTTCATGTTCGGCATTTTGGCATGATCCAATTCCTGCAACAAATCCTGTCGGATCATCAAGCCGATGATATAGTCAGTCGGCTGGACGAGATCGTAGGCTGTTCCACCGGCAGAAACCTTGGCGTACATTTCCTCATTAGCGGAATACTCATCACGGTTCAACTTGATATCGTATACCAACTCGAAGCAGTCCAGCATGTCTTGCGGGAAATATTCTGTCCACACAAAGATGTTCAATTCTTTGGATGTGACTTCCACACGCGGACTCGGCTCAGGACAGGTAAAGCCACTGGAGGTGACCTTGGGTCCACTGGCGGCGGGTTCGGTCGCAGCAGGTTCGGCACCCCCACCGCAGGCAGTGAGAACCATGCTGGCAATCACCACCAACCCCAGCAACTTCATGATATTTTTCTTACTCATCTCTTCCTCCTTAGAAGATTTAATATACTTTGGTTACGCGGTCAACCGCGGAATACCTGATGCTGATTAGTGTTGTTTCTGTTCGCGGTTTTGAAGGATCTGCAATAACAGAACAACTGAGAACACGGTCAAAATCCAGACTGTTGATAACGCATTGACCTGCGGAGTAATGATACGCCTCAACAGACCATAGACATAGATCGGCAGGGTTGTTGAGCCGGGACCATTTGTAAAGAATGTGATCACGAAATCATCCAGCGACAAGGTAAAAGCGAGCAAACCGCCCGAGAGAATGCCGGGCAGGATCATCGGGAAGGTAACCCGGCGGAAGGTTGTCCATTCGTTGGCGCCCAAGTCCATGGCGGCTTCTTCATAGGATTTATCAAAGCCTTGCAAACGGGCTTGTACAACGAGCGTTACAAAAGGCACACTGAAGGCGATATGGCTTACGATCACCGTACCCAGCCCCATGCTAAGCCGCGCATCGCCTGTCAGCCCCAACGCGCCATTCAAAATACCGAACAATTGAGTAAATAGAGTCAAAATCCCAATGCCCATCACGATCTCAGGGATGACGATCGGGATATACAGTGATAACTGGGAAAAAGGTTTTAGTTTGAACTCATAACGTTGCAATGAAAGCGCTGCCATCGTACCAATGATCGTCGAGATGATCGTAGAGATAAAGGCAATGGTCAATGTGTTACCAGCGGCTTCTGCGACATCCTTATTCTTCGAGAGTTCACAAAACCAATGGAACGGACCACACGGGCTGGACTTGACAAGGCTGCCATCCATAACAACGCGGTCACTAAAAGCCGGGATGAATCCTTCAAAGGTAATATTCGCCCGCGAAGCGTTGAACGAGAACAGGATCAACACAAGGATGGGTGCGTATAAAAACACGTACACCAACATGGCAGAAGAGAAAATAAGCGGATGACGGCGATGGGGATTCATCCCTCACGCTCCATTCCAAGAAGATTGTATCGTGTGGGATTCATGCGACAATGATCTCCTCTCCAAAGCCAAATTTACGGGTATAGAAATACGTCACAATCAAAGTCATGATCATCAAGATCAACGATGCTGCGCTGCCAAAGGTCGGATCGCGCGCATCGAGGAATTGGCGTTGGATCAAATTCCCGACGAGGATCACTTGCCGCCCTCCCAGGATATCAGACACAATAAATGTTCCCATCACGGGGATGAACACCAAGATCGTCCCCGCAACTACGCCGGGCATCGAAAGCGGTAAGGTCACCCGCAAAAAGGTCTTAATCCCATTTGCACCCAGATCCGCCGCCGCTTCGAACAGAGAGTTGTCGATCTTTTCGAGTGAGGTATAGATCGGCAAGATCATGAATGGCAGAAACTCATACACCATGCCCACCAACACCGCACCCGG
Organism: uncultured Anaerolinea sp.; assembly: GCA_964568115.1. GTDB lineage: Bacteria > Chloroflexota > Anaerolineae > Anaerolineales > Villigracilaceae > Defluviilinea. Next base: position 1,803 of record CAZMQE010000252.1, on the reverse strand, counting down.
TGTATATAACATTTCCAGCGGCGTGAATGGAATATGCAACAACCCGGCGAACCATCCCAAGATAAGATTGATGACACCTTGCGTACGCAACAACATCATCCATGCATACACACGGATGACGAAATTAGTCCACAAGGGAATCAACACCATAAACAAGAATGTATTGCGCTGCTTGGGGTGCGCACGCGCGATGAAATACGCCAGCGGGTACGCCAGCGTAATCACAAAAATGGTTGTGTTGAAAGCCAACGTCAGGGAACGCCACAAGATCTGCATATACAACGGATCGAAACAGGCAGTTTGTCCAGCATCACAATCCGTGCTGTAGCCGATCAGCCGAATGTAGTTATCCAACGTGAACGTATAGATCACATCACCATCCGGGCTGCGTTTGCCAAAGGAAATGATCAACGTCAGAATGAGCGGGATGATCAACAACCCAACCATCCAAAGTAGCGTTGGGGAAATCAACAAGGTGCCTTGCGCCGATTTGTTTTCTCGCAATCGTTTCAACATGGCGTTATCCCTTTTTCAAGACCAGCACATTTTCGGGCATCATCACCAACAAAACATCCTGCCCAATGGTATAGAACGATCCCGGGTCAAGGCGCGAGATACGGTTCTGCTCAAAGACCTTTACCCGCTTGCCTTGCAGATCCACATACACATGCGTATCGGTACCAATATAAACCGTATTCATTACTTTGCCCGTGAACGTGTTTTGATTCATACCTTTTTCGGCGATCAAAACTTTCTCCGGGCGAATCGAAACCGTGACGTCCTCCCCATTGACCAAACCCGGCGAAACCGGCAAACCAGTCAATTCTGCGTTTAACTCAGGGACGAAAACCACCGCTTCATCTTTCGATAACGAATTGATCTTGCCTTCGAAGAAATTCGACTCCCCGATAAAATCCGCCACGAATTGATTAGCGGGTCTTTCATAGACTTCAACCGGTGCGCCGATCTGCTGAACCTTACCCTTGCTCATCACCGCTATCCGGTCAGACATGGTCAGAGCTTCTTCCTGATCGTGCGTTACGTAAACGAAAGTGATACCAAGTTGTTGTTGAAGTGCCTTGAGTTCGAGCTGCATTTCCTTACGGAGCTTCAAATCCAATGCACCCAGTGGTTCATCAAGCAATAACACATCCGGCACCTTGACCAAAGCCCGCGCCACAGCCACCCGTTGCTGCTGTCCGCCGGAGAGTTGCTTGGGTTTACGGCGCTCCATGCCAGTAAGCTGAACCATCTCGAGCACATGCTTGACGCGTTTTTCGATCTCATCTTTCGGCGCGTTTTCCATTTCCAAACCAAAAGCGATGTTCTGGAAAACAGTCAAGTGTTGAAAGAGTGCATAACTTTGGAAAACCGTATTTACCTTCCGTTGAAACGGAGGCGTATGCCCCATGGCTTGCCCCTCAATGTACACTTCGCCTTCGGTGGGCCACTCGAAGCCTGCGATCATCCGCAGGGATGTAGTCTTGCCACACCCTGAGGAACCAAGCATCGAGAAGAATTCGCCGTTCTTGATCTGCATCGTCACATGATCGACGGCTTTCAATTGATTCCCTTCAGGTGTCGTGAATTGTTTTACAACATCTCTAAGTTCAACCGCAAACTCAGCTGCCATTTATCTTCTCCTCGAACCGGGATGGGTTTATTTTATGTTATTTCAAACTCTGGAGTCAAGCGGCTTGCCGCTTGACAAACCCCGACAGCAAGCTGTCGGACTCCAAAGTTAAAGCGCCTTCGCCACAACACCAACAGCATCTGTCAAACGATTCAAACCTTCATCGATCT
>CAZMQE010000251.1:2036-4511 GCA_964568115.1 uncultured Anaerolinea sp. | reverse complement strand
CATGCAAAATCAGCAGCCAGCCATTGAACGGATCGACCCGTTAACCAGTTGCGGAAATTTGTTGTTTTTTCTGGAGACCTTCTCGAATCGTCTAAGCTCCCCCACCCCATCTCCGTTCTCCCTGCTCATGGTTGACCTCAATAACTTTAAGGCGTTTAACGATGAGCGTGGTCACAAGAATGGTGATGAACTTCTGCGCTGGGTCAGTATCGTTTTACGGGACACCCAACGCCCCGTCTTTCGTATTGGCGGTGATGAATTGGTCGTTGCTTTTCCAGATGGAGAAAAAGAAGATAATGAATTTCTAGCACGCAAGATCTTTGAGCGTCTCAATCGCGAAAGCACGCAGTTTGATTGGCCCAACCCAGCTTCGGTGGTGTTGATCCATTTGCCAGATGAGAAACTTGAAATCGCAGACTTGTGGATCGCGATCGGTGATGCGCTCCATGATGTGAAGCTCAATGCTGACCGCCGCTTTGTAGTCCATGCCTATGCACACACCGCCGATCAAGCTAATTATCACCTGCGGATGATCGTCAACACGCTCACAGCACGCTTGATCTCTTTTGCCGACCGCCTGGATACAACGAATCAACTTGCCTATCTCGACCCGAATACCCAACTGCCCAACAGTCTCGCTGCTGAACGGGAATTAGAAAACATCATCCATCACACGCAAATCGCCAACGGGATATTTACCATCCTGTTCATTGACGGCGATAACCTAAGACTCTACAACGACATCAGCTACTCGGCTGGTGATGAAATGATCCGCAATCTGGGGAAGACTTTAGCACAGCATCTGCGCCCTGGTGATTTTTTGGCGCGCTGGCGGGTTGGCGATGAATTCTTCGTCATTCTGCCGAACACACCCAACAATAAAGCTTTGTTGGTGGCTGAACGGCTCAGGGCGGCGGTGGAAACCGAATCAAAAACCTGGCAAATTCCGATCTCAGTGTCTATTGGAGTCGCTGATTATCCAATCAAAGGGACCAGTGCGCATGAATTGCTTTATGCGGCCGAGCAGGCTGAAAAGCAAGCCAAGGAAAGCGGCAAGAATCAATCTGTGTATCTGTAAACGATAATAATACTTATCGCTACTAAAGCAAAAGCATTGACATCAGGTACTTATGTCCGCTTATAATGACGCCCTACTGGAGCGGTGATGTCATTCATTCATAAAGTTCGCGAGTACTACAACGACCCCGAGTATTTCCCTAATATTCAAAAGATAGCCATCCCCATTATCATTCAACAGTTCACCTTTGCAGGTTTGAACATGGTGAGCGTGATGCTGGTTGGGCAAAAAGGCGAAACGTCTGTTGCAGCGGTTGGTTTGGCGGGGCAATTATCGTTCCTGTTGAACCTCGTCCACTTTGGGATCATCAGCGGGGCTGCGATGTTTACCGCGCAGTTCTGGGGCAGGCAGGACATCCCCAACCTGCGGCGTGTGCTGGGACTGTGCTTGATCTTCGCGATTTCAACAAGCCTGATCTTCTTTACGTTGGCGCAATTGATCCCCTCCCAAATCTTGAGCATCTACACAAAAGACGCAGCAGTCATTGCCCTGGGCTTTGAATACATCCGCACCTTTTCGTGGACCTTTCTCTTCTTTGCCATTACAGCCAGTTATGGATTCGTGATGCGCTCCACTGGCAATGTCAAGATACCGACCATGATCAGCGTGGCGGCGTTGCTGATCAGCACGCTCCTTTCGTATGCGTTGATCTTTGGGAAATTTGGTTTGCCTGAGATGGGTATTCAAGGCGCGGCGGTCGCAACCGTCATTGCGCGCGGGCTGGAATGTATTGGTCTGGTTTCCTATGTCTATATCTGGAAAATGCCGGTCGCTGCCTCGCTGCGTGAGCTGACCGATTTCGATCTGGGCTTTGTCAGTAAGGTCGTCAAGCCGATGCTCCCGGTTATTTTCAATGAGCTCTTCTGGGCGCTTGGCATCACCACCTACAATATCATTTACGGACGCATGGGCACCGAAGCCTTTGCCGCGATGAATATCGTCGGTACGATTGAGCAATTGGCGTTTGTGGTCTTCATCGGCGTTTCAAATGCAACCTCAGTGTTGGTTGGGAATCGCATCGGCGCCGGCAAGGAAGATGAGGCGTATGTGTATGCCGGTCGTTCATTGGGGCTCGGTATCGCGGGCGGAATTGTCATTGGTTTGCTTTTACAACTCGTGAAAATGCCCATTTTAGCTCTCTACAATGTATCCCCCGCGGTGATCGATAATGCCAGCCATGTGATCAATGTGATCACGTTCTTCCTATGGGTGCGCGTCAACAACATGACCATTGTGGTCGGTGTGCTGCGCGCGGGTGGCGATACGCGCTTCTCGTTATTCCTCGATGGCATCATCATTTGGATCGTCGGCGTGCCGATGGCGTATCTCGGTGCGCACGTGTTTCACTTCCCTGTGTATTTGGTGTATCTATGCGCGATGTCTGAAGAAGCCGCCAA
>CAZMQE010000251.1:0-1936 GCA_964568115.1 uncultured Anaerolinea sp. | reverse complement strand
ACATCAAAAGCTGCGTTATTTTCCCCGGGCTCCCCTGCCCTATCTTGACCTCATCAATTTGAACGACTGGCACCACCCCGCGTGAACTGGATGTGATGAACGCTTCTTTCACAGCCGGTAGTTGATCCAGTTTCAAGGGACTGTATCTCACCTCCACTCCCCTGCCCCGCGCCGCACGGATGACCATGGTCCGCGTGACGCCGAGTAGGATATCGCGTTGGGCGGTACTAATGTGCGACGGGATACCCTCCCGCCTTACAACATAAAAGAAATTGCTGGTCATTCCCTCTAAGATCTTCCCATTCTTTACTAACAAGGCTTCAAAGATGCCTGCCTGAGCAATGTGTTTGCGTTCTTCATCGCTGGCTGCGATGAAAGCCGTGGACTTGGCGCGTGGATCATCACGGTGAATGTCAGCTGTTTCCACGCGCACGCCTTTCTCGTACACTTCACGCGCTAAAAGTTTGAGCGGCTCGATCGAGATATAGAACTGTCCCTGCTTGGTTTCCATGATGCGCACGCGCGCCTCCCCGGGGCGATACGGCTCAAGCAACTGAAGCAGGTTCAGGCGTAGGGCTGAAGCGTCAACATTGGGCAGGCGTCGCAAATGGGCCGAGAGCCCGATCACGCGCGTACAAGCCCCATACGTGCGAAATGTCGAATAATAGCCATCTGGTAACTGGCGCGTGACAACATCCAGGGATGACATGTCTGGCAGGGTCAATGGCGTGCAGTGTGTTTTATGCAAGCGATATAAAATGAGCATACCTATATTGTATTCCAATAAGTTGGTGTATGAGTTTTTCATTAAAAGTCTTGACACATTTCGGTCGAGGGGTGTAAACTCGCTCCGTTGGAAAATCTCAATGAAAGGAGCACGCGGTATGTCCATGTATAGCATCAGCACCACCCTTATCTTCAGCCCCGATGTTGCCGGAGCTTTACCTTATCGCAGTGCGCCTAGAGACCATTAGGTCTTTCCCTTGTCCTTCAAGGCTACGGTGCACTCACCGTAGCCTTTTTGTTTTAATCGTATCTGTATCGAGGCGGCTTCCTGCCGCCCAAAGGTGAGAGAACCTCACCCACCATGGAGAAAACAGTATGACCACAGTTCAACCCACTTATGAGCCCGCCCTGACCTTTGACTTCCGTAAATCGCTTGAAGAGAACCGTCTCAAGGGACTTTGGAAGATGATGGTGGATTATCGCCTGCCGTACCTCGGCGCAACCGCCGCGCTTGCCATCTCTGCGCTGGCGAAGACCTTCACCTACATGTTGCTGCGCTATTTCGCCGATGACGTGTTGACGCAAGGCCGATACATTGGGAACAGCCTGACGGGCACCTTCATCTGGATCGCGGTTGGATTTGTCGGTCTGGCGCTCGTGGAAGGAAGCTTTGCGTTCCTTTCCGGACGTTTGGCGGCTTATACCGCCGAGGGCATTACCCGGCGCCTGCGAGACTTTCTCTTCGACCATATCCAGCGCCTGAGCTTCTCGTATCATGCCACCACCCCCACCGGTGACTTGATCGAGCGCGTGACCTCCGATGTGGACGCTTTGCGCCGCTTCTTCGCGGAACAAGGCATCGGCATGGGTCGCATCATCCTGCTGTTCGTGATCAACTTCATCGCGATCTTGAACCTGAACGTCAAGCTGGGTTTGGTCTCGGTGGTGGTGATCCCGTTCATCCTGCTCGTCTCGCTGTGGTTCTTCAAGAAAGTGACCAAGGCGTACGAAGAGTATCAGGCACAGGAAGCCATTCTCTCCACCACCCTGCAGGAAAACCTGACCGGCGTGCGCGTGGTAAAGGCTTTCGCCCGGCAGGATTATGAAAAAAGTAAATTCGAGAAGGATAACTGGGGCAAGTACCTGAAAGGCAAGATCCTGCTTTTCATGCACTCCATGTTCTGGCCCCTCTCGGATATTGTGCTCGGCT
>CAZMQE010000250.1:2620-4546 GCA_964568115.1 uncultured Anaerolinea sp. | reverse complement strand
GGCACATCTTCACCGCGCCGATAGGATGATGCATTTGAACAAACTGCGGAGCCTGCCTTTGCAAATTGTGGTTCGAGTTCATTGGCGATCTCGGTGTGCAATGCCGAGAAAACGATCTTGGCTTGCACAGCATCGGTGTTGGCTGGGACGATGACCATATCCTTGGCGTACTCGGGCATGGGTGTATCGAGCACCCAGCGCGTAGCTTTGGCGTAGGTCTGCCCGGCGGACCGATCAGAAGCGGCGAGCGCCACGACCCTGAACCAGGGATGATTATCCAACAACGAAATGAACCGCTGACCGACAGAGCCGGTGGCGCCGAGCACGGCTACGGGGATTGGGGATAATGACATGATAGTTTCTCCTTTGATATATGCACTGGTGGTCGAGTAGCCCCGCCGCTTTTGCGGGGCGTATCGAGACCACCAAATAAGCAAAATTATTTCTATTACAAGGTGGTCTCGATACGTTTCTCGCCGTCGCTCGAAACTACTCGACCACCAATACTTAATTGACGATCAACTCATGCAACGTCTTGACCGCATTCTCCGTATCCGCTGAATCGACCACGAGACTGATGGACACTTCCGAAGAGCCCTGCGCGATGGCAAGGACATTGACGCCATTGTTGCCGAGTTGACTAAAGACTTTGCCCGCCACACCGGGTGTGTGCCGCATGCCTGCGCCAACCACCGTAACAATCGAAACATCGTCCGTGGACCAGACGCGGTCGATATCTTCTTCGTCGATCTCGTAGGCAAAGGTCTGTTGAAGCGCGGACGTGACCGACTCTGCGACTTCAGATGGCACTGCAAAACAAATCGATTGTTCTGAAGATGCCTGTGTGATGAGCGGAACACTCGTGCCTGTGGATGCGACTGCGCCAAACGCGCGGGCTGCCACGCCAGGGACGCCCAGCATACCGCGTCCTTCAATGGTGACCAATCGCTGCTTGCGGATGGCGGTCACGGCTTTGACAACTTGTCCATCCACAGGTTTGCCGTTGCTTTTGGCGTTGGCTTTGAGCCGCGTGCCGGGATGCGACGGGTTGAACGTGTTGCAGATTCTTAATCCGATGCCCGCATCCACAACCGGGCGGATGGTTTTGGGGTGTAGAACTTTCGCGCCATAATAGGCGAGTTCGGCGATCTCGCTGTAGCTGATCTCGGATAAAGTCTTGGCATCTTTCACAATGCGCGGATCGGTGGTCATCACGCCATCAACGTCGGTCCAGATCCAGACATCATCAGCGGGGAGGACGGAGCCGATGATCGCGGCGGAGTAATCGCTGCCGCCGCGTCCGAAGGTGGTGATGACGCCATCGGGAGTCGCGCCGATAAAACCAGTAGTAATGGGAATAATACCTTCGTCCATCAATGGATTTAATTTTCCCCGCGTCTTTTCGGTTGTGACTTTGAAATCGGGATGTGCGTTTTGGAAATGTGCGTTCGTAACAATAAACTCAGATGCTTCGATCGCTTTGGCTTTGATCCCTGTGTCATTGACCACTGCCGCTAACAAGCGCAGACTCATCCGTTCGCCAAGCGACGCCACCGCATCCATGGCGCGCGGACTGGCTTCGCCGAGTACTGCGATCGCTTTGCACAAATCCACAAGGGAAAGAATCAGCGCGTTGATCTCGGCTTTTGTTTGCTCGCGGAGTTTTTCATCCTTGATGAGTGCATCAGCGGCGGCGAAGTGTTTTTCTCTCAGCGTGGATTCGGCTTGGGGTAATGAATCAACTTTCCCGTGCGAAGCGGAGGCGGCAGAGTCCAATAAAAGATTGGTGACGCCAGACATGGCAGAGGTCACAACGACAACGCGTGCCCAATCCTGTTTTGCATCGCGAATGATCTGGGTTGCATTCATAAGCGCATCCACAGACCCAACAGATGTGCCACCAAACTTCATGACGAGCGTTTTTTG
>CAZMQE010000250.1:0-2520 GCA_964568115.1 uncultured Anaerolinea sp. | reverse complement strand
TAACAAAAACGCCCCGCGTTTTCCGCGAGGCGTTGTGTGTTTCGAGATAACCTATTGCTTCGGTTACTTCTTTCCAAGCACAAATGCCTCACGGTTTTTACCGGAGGTCATAGTCATGGTCATAGTACCTAAGCCGTGCTTGTTCATATTGGGCGGTATTCTATGCGAGTGAAGAGAATACGTCAAGGGGAAAAGACAGAACATGGATTTAACCACCGGTGGCTTTGGCTGTGGCAGCTGAACGGGTATGCACATCCAGCTTTTCGAAGATCGCTTTTAAGTGACGCTTGACAGTGTTGGTAGTAATGAAAAGTTTCTCGGCGATTTCCTTGTTGGTTAAACCTTGTGCGAGCAGATCGAGCACTTCACGTTCACGGTCGGTGAGCGAACTCAATTCACTCGAGGAGGGATGGGATGATTTTGCTTCAGCGATCACACGCCGAAACGCGGCGCGATCGAAAGTCTGCTTTTCGATATAGGCAACGATCGCATACTCAACATAGATGCGCTGAATTTCTTCAGGTTCCGTAGTGCCGCTAACCACGATGGCGGGAATCCCCTCGGTTCGCGTGGTCTGGAGCAGTTGATAGCCATCCAGATTTTGATCGCTGGCATTTTTATCCCAAATATTATTTGAACCTTGCAGGGATAGGTCGATCACAGCCAGGGTAAATTTTTCGCGGCGCAGATACCCGAAGGCTTCGCCAAACCCGGCACAGGTGCGGACTTGAAAGCCCGCGTCGCTTAAGAGTTCCTCAAGGATGCTGCGCCAACCGGCATCATCTTCCACGACCAGAGCTTTTTCATGAGGAAGCTTTTGTGGCGCGGCTTGATTCTTTTCAGCGGAGGCAGAAGCTCCGTTTGCTGAAGCAGGTTGCAGGGCGTCAGGATGCGGCGGGCTGATGAGGATCCGATTGACGATGTCACGAAATTGGCTGCGATGAAAACTTTCCTTGCGCAGAAACGTGAAGGCGCCATAATCAGTGAGCGCGGTTACCGCGAGTTCCACAGTTGCAAAACCGGTAAGTAATATCGTGCGACAGTTAGGGTCGAGACGGCGCACGGCATCCAACACACGTAAGCCATCGTAGTTGTTGTGATCGTTCGGCGAAAGCGAAAGGTCTACGATGGCGATGCGGTGCGGCTGGGCTTTGAGAATGTTGGTTGCTTCATCCAGGCTCCCGGTAACGTCCACTTCCAATCCGCAATCGGAAAGGATCTCGCTGAGGATCTGTTGCCAGGATTGATTGTCTTCCACAACCAGAGCGCGCAGGGATGTGGTACTCATCTGGTCTGCTCCGCGCGCGGTAGGCGCAAGACAAAGGTTGCGCCATGCAGTCCATCGCTTTCGACGATGACCGAACCACCCAGGCGCGTCATCAAGGTTTTGACCCACCAAAGACCAAAGCCCAGTTTGCCGGGTTGCGCACCCGCACGCCCTGAGAAATTTAATTCAAAGATCTGGTCCTGCAATTCGGGCGCTACCCCGGGTCCGTTATCAATCACGGAAACTTCCACCCAATCGGCGCTGGCAAGACCTTGAATGTGAATGGCGCCATTGCCCTGCATGGCAACGCTGGCATTTTCGATCAGATTTCGAAACACAAAGGCAAGGCTTTGTCCGCTGGCGCTGATGGTTGGCAGATCATCAAGTCCCTGCGTGGTGACCTGAAGCGTGGCGGGCGTTTGTACGCTGCGAATGGCTTCTGCCACGCACGCCGCAATACGCACTTTTTCCATGCGGATGGGGCGCAGGTGTGAAAGATTTTCCTGCACGATCTGCATGGCTGCCATGGCACTGCGTTCGATCTCTGCCAGGCTGTTGGTGAGGTAGGTGTCATGCTCAAGGGTCTGGCGATACTTATCCTGAATGGCTTGCACGCGCACCGGGATGATGCCGACCTTGTTGTTCATGTTATGCAACAGGTTCGCGGAAATATCACCAACCGCGGCGAAGGTTTCGGCAGTCCAATGCTGTTCTTGCGAGGCGCGTAACGCTTGTTGATGGGATTCGTTTTGGACGGCGAGCACTGCGTAATTGGCGAGACACGCCAACACCTTTTTGTCCCATTCGGACTTCACGCTTCGCCCTACGCCGGTATCTGCGTTGAACACCCCGAACATACCCAACGCCTTAGCCTCTTTACCGATCGAGAGCGGCATCAATAATGCATTCGATTGATTCTGCGCCTCGGAGATTTTTTCAATGTGTTCAACCGAGCCGTTCGAGGCATTGAGTTGATAGTCACCTGCTTCATTTGATAACCAGATCGCACTGGTGGATGTGTTGAGCAAATCGTTTGCCATCGTGCAGAGACGGTCCAACACTTTCTGTGTCGGTTGTGAGATCAGTAGCTGAGCCGCTTCTTGCAACGCATCCAACAAGCGGACTTCTTGAATCGCGGTGATGGCATAGGTTGCCAGTGATTGCAGCATGTGATTATCATCTTCTGAAAAGGCGCCGAGGTTGGGGCTTTCGAGATTCAACACACCTTCCAAGCGTCCGCTGGCGTTGATGAG
>CAZMQE010000249.1:1967-4598 GCA_964568115.1 uncultured Anaerolinea sp. | reverse complement strand
GTCATAGTTAAGCCTTCTTTTTAGTTAAGCGGGCTTAACTTTATACGTGAGTTAAGTTTTGGTCAAGAGGCTGGAAATAAGAGAATTGTAAGAATATTTGATTGTCAGTTCGGCTGGTTTGGATAAAATCAGTGGCAAGTAATATCCATTCAAGGAGAAAAATGTCCGCTTCGCCCTTATTTCAATTTGCCTTGTTCAGTTTTGTTTCGTTCTTCACCATGGTAAACCCCATCGGCGTGATCCCCGTATTCACCTCCATGACCGCGGCACTCACGCCACAGCAATCACGACGGGTGGCAGTGCGCGCCTCGTTGATTGCTTTCATTATCTTGCTGGCGTTTGCTTTAACCGGTCAATGGATCTTCCGCTTCTTCGGCATCTCTACCAACAGCTTGAGGATCGTGGGTGGAATCATTTTCTTTCTAATGGGGTACGAGATGCTGCAAGCCCGCCTGACACGCACTCAATTTGATGATGAACCCACCCACGAATATATCAACGATATTGCCCTCACACCGTTGGGCATTCCCGTCATCTGCGGACCGGGCGCGATCGCTACAGTGATCATCTTGATGAACCAGGCAAAGTCTCCGCTTGAAGCTGGGGCAGTGCTCGGTAACATTTTTCTGATCATTACGATCACCTGTTTGCTGATGTTGGGATCAAAACAGGTGATGCACCTCATCGGTGAGAATGGGAATAAAGTAATGCTGCGCTTGATGGGCTTGATCGTGATGGTGATCGCCGTGGAATTTTTCTTCAGCGGTTTGCGTCCCATTGTGCGCGAGATACTTAACATACCATAACCTGTCGAATCAAATTTCAGGGGTGGGAAATGTTTATAGTCAGCGAGCAGGTTTCAGCTTGTAAAGAGGCGGGCGTCCGCTTTTAACAAACAAGGCGTGCGGATGTTAAGTCCGCACGCCTTGTGTTATTCATCGAAGTATATTTCAGTCTGCCACAATTACTTCTTCAGGAGAATTTTTTGCCTTCCACAGGGAAGCCACGATCGATATCGTGAGGATACTGGCAATCACGATCAGAGAAATACCAACCGGGATGTGATAAAGATCCACGATCACCATTTTGATACCCACGAAAGTCAACACAGCCGAAAGCCCATACTTCAGGTATTGGAATTTGCCCATGATGTTTGCCAGCAGGAAGTAGAGTGCGCGCAAGCCAAGGATCGCAAAGACGTTCGAGGTGTAGACAATGAACGACTCCTGCGTCACTGCGAAAATGGCTGGGATGGAGTCGACGGCGAAGATCAGGTCTGTGCTCTCAACGATGAGCAGGATCAGGAAGAGGGGTGTTGCGAATAGTTTCCCGGCGCGGCGGACGAAGAATTTATCCTCCTCAAAATTTTCCGTGACGGGCATGAACTTTCTAAAGAATTTCACCACCGGGTTTTTATCGGGTTGTACATTCTCATCCTGCTTCATGGACATGCGGATGCCGGTGAAGATCAGGAATGCGCCAAAGATGTAGATGATCCAGTGGAATTCCTTGAGCAGGGCTGCGCCGACAATGATGAGGATTCCGCGCATGATCAACGCACCGAGAATGCCCCAGAATAACACACGGTGCTGATATGCGGCGGGCACCGCGAAGAAGGAGAAGATCAATATGAAGACAAAGATATTGTCAACGCTTAAGGATTTCTCGATCAAATAGCCAGTAAGGAAAGCCAGTGCGGCTTCGCTGTTTGTGTAACTACTGCCCGGCATCATGCGATCCCAAAGGAAGTAGATGACAACGTTGAATACCAGCGATAGTGATATCCACACTATGCTCCAGGTAATCGCTTCTTTGGTCGAAACCGCATGGGACTTGCGATGGAAGACCCCGAGATCAAGCGCGAGCATTGCCAACACGAACACGTTAAAGCCGATCCACAACCAAATTTGTCCTTCAAACATCACATACTCTCCTTTTTGTTGATACTGTGATGTCTGGGAAATAAAAAACGAGACACCACGGTCTTATCGTGGTAGTCTCGCCAGTTGTGTGTGTGACACGTACGATCAGCCGAGAGCTTTGCTCTGTCTTGACGACTGACCGACCCACGGCGTGGGTGGCTACTCCCTACTTGAGTGGATAGATATTAGCATAATTGGACAAGCTTTGTCAACGATTTTGTCTTAGAGTTCCATAAACAGGGGTTGATGAATACGATTGGCTGCTGCAAACTAGCTTTGAGCCATGTCAGCGCGTCAGGCTTGCCCGGGCGTCGTCACATTCTTCATCAACCCCTTGGGGATGCAGAAATATTGTCTCATCCTGTTTCAGATGGCTGGTGACAACATTTACGATATCACGCGAACGCATCAAACGCGTTTCGCCATTGCCAATTCTTCCGTGGCGCTGGTTTTGTTTTTCATCGAGCCAGCCGTCCACGAGGGCAAAGTTCTGGCAACAATGATCAATCTCACGGTAGTCAAAACGAGTCGGTTGTCCATCCTTGAGCACAGTGATGTACTTGGCACGCCGGTATCGGACCCCCGCCAGGTTCTCGCACAAATGAATGGTCGTGTTCGAACCATGGTCAACGCCCAATAAAAGCACCTGGCCGTCCATTTCATAAACTCTGCCAACGGGACTGGCGAGTCCATGCGGAACATCCATGGG
>CAZMQE010000249.1:0-1867 GCA_964568115.1 uncultured Anaerolinea sp. | reverse complement strand
GGCTTGACGCCGAGTTCAAGAAAATTTTGTGTCAATGTTTTAGGATTGAGGCTATCCATGAAAAATTACCTGTATAAAGTAGAACTTACAAACACAGTGCGCCTATCACCACAACGTCTTCGCCCAACTCAGCTTTAACCAGTTCAACGCTCGAAATAAAAGACGGCATGGAGCGCTGCATCACCTCGTTTCTCAGTGCATCCCAGAACAACGGACCCATCAAGGAGACTCCACCTCCAATAATGATGCGTTCGGGATGCAGGAGCGCGATCACATTGCTGACAGCGAGCCCCAGCATTTGACAGGTTTCAGCAAGAATTAGATTCGCGAGCTCATCGCCTTTTTCTGCGGCGGCATGGACAATGCGCGCATCGATGTCGTTAAGCGAACCAGCCATTTCGGTCATTAATGAATTTTTGTTTTCAACTGCAGCACGCGCCCGACGCCCGATGCCCCAACCCGAACAGACTTGTTCCAACTCAGCTGGCATTCCAGTTCGTGGATCGGTGACCCAGGTATGCCCCATTTCGGCTGAGCCAAAGCCCTGTCCGTTATCCACGGTTCCATCCACGATCCAACCACCGCCGATACCGCTACCAATGGTCATATAAAAAATGCGACTGTGTCCTCGTCCGCTGCCATGCAAAGCTTCGGCAAGCCCGGCTGTGCTGGCATCATTTTGAATAACAACAGGTTTACCCCATTGCGCCTCCGCCCATTTTTTTAGCGGGAAGTTATTCCAACCCGAAATTTGATAGGATTTTAGGATAACTCCTTGTTCTATATTGAGAGGACCGCCAAAGCCAATGCCGATCCGCTCCACATCAGACATAGAGTGTCCCGTGGAATCCAAAACCTCAGCCACCATACCTACAATATTGCGAAGAATCCCCTCGGCTCCGTCCTCTTGAATGACTTGTTTTCGAATTGGCGGCTTTAATAGTTTTCCGCTGGCTGACCCAAAGCCTACCTGAATTTTTGTCCCGCCGATCTCAATACCGATTGCCAAAGAATATGGCATATTACTGTTATCCATTTTATAACCGCGCCTCCAGACCAAAATCCTGGGGAATGATGGAATACATGTAGGCATCTGCAATGACTTTGCCGATCACCATGCGGTTCAAGAGAATCCCTTCATAATGTGCGCCAATCTTCTCCGCTACACGCCTGCTCTTCTCATTTTCCACCGCCATAACAATCTCAGCACGGATGATGCCGCCGTGTTCAAACCCATATCGCGCAGCCAGTTTCGCAGATCGTCCCGCAATCCCCTCGCCGTGCCGCGATGTCCGCACCCAGTAGCCCAGGTTACAAAGATGATATACCGGATGCAAATGATTCAAACCACAACTTCCCAATATTGCCCCAGAACTTGCATCAATGATCGCAAAACCATACTGCGTTCTTTCCTCCCAACCGACTCGATTCATTTTGATGAAACCATTTACCTCGTCAATAGAATATCCATCATGTGCCCAACTCATCCACGGTTTAAGCTCGGTCAGCGATTCGCGCACAGCTTCATACAATTGCACAGCATCCTCTATTTGAAATGGACGCAAGATCACAACACCATCTGTAATGCTCGTTGAAAGTATCATCTCACTCCTTAAACAAAAACGGAGCTGCCAAATGGCAACTCCGTAATTATAGTATGCCCGGAACGGGTATACATTTTCAGGAACTACATCGTAATATATTCCCGCAGGCTATGTTCCACTGCATACGCAGCAGCTTCAGCGCGGTTGTTCACGTTCAACTTCGAGAGAATGCTCGAGACATAATTCCGCACGGTGCCTTCGCCCAAAAATAACTGCTTGGCGATCTCGCGGTTCGTCTTGCCTTCCGAGACCAGCAACAGCAC
>CAZMQE010000248.1:0-4615 GCA_964568115.1 uncultured Anaerolinea sp. | reverse complement strand
CGGTTCGCTCCATGGACCTTGCGGCTGGGTCGCTGTTACGACGAAGTTTCCCTGCTTTGTTTTTGCATCGACGAGCGTGTTGATCACGTAGAATGTTCCGTTGTGATGACGAATCGTCGGGGCATATAAACCTGCAGATGGACGAATCCCATCAAGGTCCAGTTGAGAGGCGCGATCGAGGACGTGTCCAATTTGATGCCAGTGAATCAGGTCACGGCTGTGAAAGATCGGCAGTCCGGGAAAATATTCGAAAGTGGAGGTGACGAGGTAATAGTCTTCGCCCACCCTGCAAATGGAAGGGTCAGGGTAACATCCCGAAAGGATTGGGTTGCGAAAGGTACGTGACATTCAGACTATCCCTTGACGGCGCCAGCGGTAAGCCCTGCCACGATCTGGCGTTCGGCAAATATGTAAAAGATGATCGTAGGAATGGCAGATAAGGTAACGAAGGCGGAGACTAAAGCCAGGTCTGAGCCGTATTGACCCTGGAATTGCATGGTGCCGAGCGGCAGGGTCCAGAACGCTTCGTTATTCAAAACCACAAGGGGAATAAGAAAGTCATTCCAACTAACGATCATGGTCAATGCGGCAACGGCGGATAATGCCGGGCGCGCCAGGGGCAGCAGAATGCGCCAGAAAAAATCAAAGGTATTGCAACCGTCGATATACGCGGCATCCTGCAACTCGGCAGGGATCGCAGTGAAGAAGCCGCGCAAGATCATGATGTTGCCGGATAATTGGAAGGCGGTTTGTACTATTATGACGCCCCAGAGATTGTCGATCAAGTCCATCTGACGCAATACAAAATACACCGGCAGAATGGCGACGTTGATGGGGAACATCAACCCCAAGGTGAATAGATTGAAAGCCAGCCCTTTGGTACGAAACTCCATGCGGGCGAAAACGAAGGCAGCGAGGCTGCAAATCACCACGACCGCAAGCGTTACAATGAACATGACAAACAGGCTGTTGCGCAGCAAATCCCAGAATATGGGCGTTTTCAAAATGCCGGTGATATTTTCCCAGCGCGGTGGAATGGGTACCGTGTATGGATGAGCTATGAGCTCACCGCGGGTTTTCAGCGCGCCGAAGACCAGCATGACAATCGGGACGAACATCAGCACTACGATGATGGTCAGAATCAGATATTGAAAGAATCTCGAAACCAGCTTGTTCGTTTTCCAACTTGAATGGGAGGATGAGCGGGACATGGCAGAATCCTTTTAAAGACCGCTAAGATAATCGGGCTGGCGCGTCAGGCGTTGGTAGATGATGGAAAACATCAGACAGAGAATAAACATGTAGATCGCCACTGCAGACCCATATCCAAGCTGGAAGCGCACAAAGCCAAAGCGATACATGTAGGTTGCGAGCGTCTCGCTGGCGTTGACGGGTCCGCCCTTGGTCATGATCCAGACGAGAATGAATTGCTGCACCGAACCAAGCACAGAGAGGTAAACGGAGGTGCGAATGGTGCTGGCGAGCAACGGCAGGGTGATATAGAAAAAATTCTGGAACGTGTTCGCCCCATCAATGCGCCCGGCTTCTTCGACCTCCTGCGGGATATTTTGCAAACCCGTCAAATACAACAACATGTGAAAGCCAAAATATTTCCAGGTCAGCGCTACAAAGATCGCTGGCATGACAAGGTCTGTGCTTGCCAGCCAGGTTTGCGCCTCACCGCCAAAAAATACCACTGCGGCATTAATGAAGCCGCGATCCGGGTCGGGGTTGTAAATGAACAACCACATCAGCGCTGTGATGACTTCGGAAAGAACATAAGGCATAAAAAATACGGTGCGGAAAAAGACACGCCCTGGCAGGTCGCGCCCCACCAACACAGCCAGCAGCAAAGATAATGGAAGTTGAAAAGTCAGAGAAAAAAGAATGATCAAGAGTCCGTTTTTGAGCGCTTTCAAAAACACCTTGTCGCTCAGAATATTTTTGTAGTTTTCAAGCCCTACAAAATCCACGGCGGGACCAAACCCCTTCCAATTGAACAGGCTGTAGTAAACGGATTGAAGTATCGGATACACCACAAAAACAAGAAACAGGGTTATTGCCGGAAGAAGGAATAGGAAAATCGTCAGGTTATCCTGGAATCTGCGCGGTGAACCTGAGCCGCGACTGAGTTTAAATATATTCTGAACAAAGGGAACCTGTTGCATACGAGTACTCCTATATCTTCAAAGCCAGTGGATGTTGTGCGAGGGTTGGTTCTCCCAACCCTCGCACATGATTCGATTCACTATCGAGCTATTGTGTTACTTTATTTCTGCTGCTGCTGAATCTTCAATGGCTTGAGCTGCCTGTTCAGGCGTGAGTGTGCCAGCAAAGATACCCTGCACGCTATCATTCACCACCGAGCCAGTAGCCGGGGGTAGAGCCTGATCATAGTACAACTGGAAATACTCAGCCTGCGCAAACGTCTTTTGGATCGTGATCAAGAACGGATCAGACAGACCAGCTTCACCGCCTTTGACGACCGGGAGACAGAAACCGGCTTCAGCACATGCCTTCTGAGATTCCACACTGGTCAGCCACTTGGCAAAGTCAATGGCTTCAGGGGAGGCATTCTTGCCAATACCAAAACCGTTGCCGCCGCCGAAGGCATCACCAGGAGCGCCAGCGCCACCATCCACAGCCGGGAAGGGGAACCAAGCCAATTTATCGCCAATGCCCTGCTTGTCTTCGCTATTGTCTTTCTGAACAGCAGGCGCCCACTGACCCATGAGTTCCATCGCGGCTTTGCCAGTACCAACAGCGGTCGCTTCGTCACCATAGGTGGCGGCGAGGTAACCATCCTGGAAAGGTTCAAGAGCATTGAGTTCCAAGATCTTGTTGCCCGCTTCTATAAAACAGGGATCAGTAAATGATCCGGTGCGTAAAGCCGCAGCTTCGAAGCCAGCTTTTCCACAAATGCGTGTGGAGAGATAAGCGAACCAGAAGTGGCCCGGCCACTTATCACCCTCACCCACAGCAATGGGAGTGATGCCAGCGGCTTTAAGTTTTGTAACATCTTCGAGAAGTTCAGCCCACGTTGTGGGGGGAGCATCAATGCCAGCCTGGGCGAACAGATCCTTGTTGTACCAGAAGCCCACCATACCCATATCCCATGGTACACCGTAGTTCTTGCCCTTGAGGGCATACACACCCAATGCACCAGCTGAGAAGGAGTTGCGCCATGCGCCGCCATCAGCATCCAGGTCCGCAGTGATATCTTTGAGCAAGCCGGCATTGGCGTATTCGTTCATCACGCCGCCGCCCCAGCTTTGGAAGATATCAGGTGGTTCACCAGATTGCATCACGGTGGTCAACTTGGTTTTGAACGCTTCATTCTCCAAAACAGTGATCTCTACGTTTATGTTCGGATGTGAAGCCATGTATTCATCAGCCAATTTCTGCCAGACCGCCTTTTGTTTTTCTTCGGTCGTGATGTGCCACCAGGTTACAGTGACCTTATCAGCAGGTGCCTCAGTCACAGCAGGCGCATCGGTAGCGGCAGGCTGTGCAGGCGCATCGGTAGCAGCAGGTTGTGCAGGGGCATCCGTAGCAGGTGCGCCGCAGGCAGAAAGTGCAAATGCTGCAACAAGCAAGAGACTCAAAATCGTATAAATTTTGCGAGACATATTCTTCTCCTTTTGAATTTTTAACAGGTTATACTAAGGGACGTGCGGAGAGAACCTCCTCACGAACACGCAGGTCTTCCTTCATCTGTCCAAGGGCGAAGAGAAGACCTGCAATTTTCTTTCGAACAAGTGCGCTCTCACCTCCTTTCCATACTCAAAACAAGTTCAAAAAGTAATTGCCAAACCGATCGGATCAAAGCGGCTTATTAACCGGAGTCCGCGAACTCCCGACAGGAATTCCGGATCACAAGCCGGGTTTGCATTCGATACGTTTGATCCTCAAGCGGGATGCCATTAATGATCTTGATCAACATCTGTGTGGCAACATAGCCCATTTCTGAAATGAATTGATCAACCGTGGTCAAACCCATATATTTGGACTCGGTGATATTGTCGAAACCGATCACAGATAGATCATCTGGAATCCGTAATCCCATTTCTTCCGCGACCTGAAAAACGCCCAACGCCATCTGATCATTGGATGCAAAAATAACCGTAGGCGGATTTTCCAAACCCAGCAACTGACGTGCTCCGCTCACACCTGTCTCGGTAGTGTAATCGCCGGTAGCGATCAGAGCCTCATCCAGGGGAATGCCCGCCTTTTCCAACGCATCACGGTAGCCCATCAAACGGCGATTCGAGCTTTCCAATTCCGCACGCCCGCTGATATACCCAATCCGCCTGTGTCCCAACCCAAGCAAATACGCCATTGCGTCCAGAGCGCCCTGATAATTGGTGGCATGAACGGCTGGATAATTCGGGTTACTCGCCAACGGATCGATCGAAACGATTGGCGCGTCAATATTAAACTCCCCCGCCACAGGGGCAACAATCACCACACCATCAGAAATGGAATTTGTCAGCAGGGAAACGTATTTTTGTTCATGCGAGGCTCGTCCGCTTTTACGCACATCGCCGGTCGTATACACCAACAGGTCAAACTCAGATTCAGCAATGGCTCGGTTCACCCCCTTCATCACTTCAAT
>CAZMQE010000247.1:0-4649 GCA_964568115.1 uncultured Anaerolinea sp. | reverse complement strand
AGCCCGCATGGCTTTACCTGTTTTTTGCTTCTCGCAGAGTCGCATGCAAGTTTGCATGCATGGCCCGAATATGGCTACTGCGCCATAGACCTTTTCACCTGCGCGATCGGCAAGGATATGATGCCGTTGATCCAACGTATCAAGGAATCTTTCGGCGCCGATAAATTTACGTTGCGCAAGATCGACCGCGATGCAGAGCTCGAAACCAAATTAGCGGTGGCAGTGTAATTTATGAGTATCTGGTTTACTGAAGAATTACACCCCTACTATCGCAAGGGCATTCGTGTAAAACGCGTGCTCGCAGACGAACAAACTCAATACCAGCATCTGCAAGTTGTCGAAACCGAATTCTTTGGCAACGCAATGATCCTGGACGGCATCATCCAGCTGACCGAACGCGACAACATGGGTTATCACGAGATGATCGTCCATGTGCCGATGCTTGCGGTTGGAAGACCCAAGCGCGTGCTGATCGTCGGCGGCGGGGATGGCGGTTCGCTGCAACAAGTGTTGCGCTATCCATCCGTGGAGGAAGCTGTGGTCTGTGAGTTGGATCAACGCGTGGTAGACCTTTCACGCGAACACTTCACCGCTTCTTTTGGCGACCCGTGGGTTGATCCACGCGCCAAGCTGCTCGTCAGGGACGCCTTTGGCTACCTCGAGGAAAACCCCGGTCAATTCGATGTGATCATCTCCGATACTACAGATCCCATCGGCATGGCGGAGCGCTTGTTTTCCGATGAGTTTTACAAGTTGCTGGTACGTGCGCTGGCTCCCGGTGGTGCGGCGGCAACGCAATGTGAGCAGCCGTATTTCGATACGGCGTTGATCAAGCAGATCTATCAGTCCGCGAAACTGCTGACGAAGAATCCTGCGTACTATTATGCCAACATCCCCACCTATCCCGGCGGCGGCATCGGATTCATGTATGTCTCTGACACACCATGGACAAACGGACTTACCACGCCTTTCCCACCCGGCGAGAATAAATATATCAACTCCGAGATTCACAAAGCGGCATTTGCCCTCCCGGAGTTTTTTAGAAAAGAGCTATACAGATGACCACACCTTTACAAGGTACAAATTTACAAATAGAAGCAGAAACTGAATATTGGGGAGTATCCTCGAGCATTGACCTGTACGATTGCGATCTGGAACTCATGCAAAATGCGGATGCAATCCGCGAGTTCGTGAAAATCTTATGTGACCGCATCAAAATGCGTCGCTACGGCGAGACCCAGGTTGTGTTCTTTGGCGACGAGCCGCGCGTACAGGGTTTTAGCATGACCCAGCTCATTGAAACATCCCTCATCTCCGCGCATTTTGCAGATGCCAGCCGCGCCATCTATCTGGATGTGTTTAGCTGTGCACCTTACAACTCGGAAGATGTGGCAAAGTTCGCCGCGGAGTATTTCAAAGCCGCCCATTACGAACTCCATGTTGTAAATCGGCGTTAGTAGTGAATATTTACAGGTAACCAAAACTCCGGGTTCGCAGGAACCCGGAGTTTTGGTTTCATTTATCAAGTAGAATATATCAAACACGGAAATCACTACAACAGTCCTGAGATTTACAAGGTGAGTTATGGCAAAGGTATTCGTCTCTTATTCTAGAAAAGACTCTATAGCTGCCCGAAAGTTTATTAAGGCGCTCAAAGATATGGGACAGGATGTATGGGTGGACTGGGAGGATATTCCACCAGCAACCGACTGGCTCCAACAGATCTTTCGCGGCATTGAAGCCTCTGATGCTTTCATCTTCCTCATGAGCCCAGATTCGGCTGCGTCAGAGGTCTGCAAACAAGAGGTGATGCATGCGGCGAAGAACGAAAAACGTATCATCCCGGTTGAATTACGAAAGGTCAGCCCCCAAGACACCATCGATGTCATTCGCAAATTGAACTGGACCTTCATGAGCGAAGAGGAAAAATTCGCTGAAGCCCTGAGTCGCGTAAAAGAAGCGATCGAGTTGGATTTTGAATGGGTGGAAGAGCACAGCCGCCTGCAATTACGCGCACTTGAGTGGGATCGAAAAAAGGAAGCCAGCCTGCTCCTACGCGGCCGCGATCTTTGGACGGTGCGTCAAAAGATCTCAAAGGCTGAAGTAAAGGATCCCAAACCAACCCCCTTGCAAAAAACCTACGTTGATCACAGTAATCGCAACGAGAGACGAATCATCGGTCTCATCACGCTGGCGATGATCGCAGTGATTGTAATGGGGTTCCTATCCTATACTGCAATCCAACAATCAAAGCTTGCCACACAAAATGAGATCGAAGCGAATCAACAGCGGGCGGTTGCTGAAAAGAGTGCCGCCCTCGCGCTTGAGAATGAACGCGAAGCGAGACAGGCACAAAAAGAAGCCGAGTACGAAAAAGACCAGGCAGAAATAGCGCGCCAGGATGCCGAGGTCAGTAAGAATAAAGCAGCGGCACAACGCAGCGCCGCGCGGGCGCAGATCTATCAGTTCCGCCCCGGCGAACTCTATACCAGCACTCTGCTTGCCATCGCTTCATGGCAGAGTATCGAATCAGCTGAAGCCGAGGAGATCCTTCGTAAAAATATCAGCCTGTTGCCCATCCCTGTGAAACAGATGAAACATGCCGGGAGAATCAATCACATTGAATTCAATGCAGAGGGTGATGTTTTCATCACCGCCGGAGCGGATGGCTCCGTGTGCGCGTGGCAGGTTTCAGATGGGAAAAATCTATTTTGCGCTGACAGCCCCGGGGCAGTGAATGACGCGGTCTTTAGTCCCGTTGAAAAGATCGTAGTCTCAGGTGATAGCGAAGGCAACGTCCAGATCATCAACGCCGATACAGGCGTGATCGAAACTCAAATCGCCATTGGCTTCCCTATTCGCGATGTGGATATTCAAAAAAGCGGCAAATTCGCCGCCGTAACCAGCGATGATGACAAGATCACGCTCATCGATCTGAAAGCGCGTGTCAAGCGTTCTTTTCTAGAAGGCACCAAAATACATTTTGCAGCCTTCAGTCCAAATGGTCTGCAGGTTGCGACTGGCTCCGATAACGGTTTCGTCACAATATGGACTTTAAATTCAGCCAGCCAGCCGCTCGAGAGCCGTAAACACATCGGCGAGATCCTGACGCTCGAATTCAGCCCCAATGGGCTTTATGTAGTGACCGGTGGTGTGGATGGCGCAGTGGTCGTCACAGACACAAAAACCGGCGCTGAAAAATTCCGCCGCTATCATGATGATCAGGTGCAAGATATCGCCTTTAATCCGGCTGGCACCTGGTTTGTCACCGTCTCGAACGACCGCAAGATCAGAGTGTGGGACATCAATAACGGCAGACAGATCTTGATCATGTCGCAAAGCAATTTCGTGCAGACGGTAACAGTGAGCGCTGATGGGCAATGGATCGCCACCACAGGTGATGATAAAACCGTGCGCGTCTGGAATGCATCGACCGGCACGGAACTTTTTCAGGTTCCGATCAAGGACAACGGCACGACACTCGGTTTTAGCAAGGATGGAAAATATTTGATCGCTGGTGACCAAAGCGGTTTCATCAACATTTGGGATATCGCCGACATGCCAGCCCCCGCCAACTACCTGCAATTTAACGGCGTGACAACGAGTACGTTGTACAGCCCAACCGGAGGCTTGATCGCCGCCTCAGACGACAAAAGGATCTGGTTGCTGAACCCCGCCACCTTATCCAAGCTGACAACGCGTCCATCAGTCACCCCGTTCGCTGAACTCAGAACCAATATCAATAAACTCGTTTTCAGCCCTAAAGAAAAATGGATCGGAGCGATTACCGCTGGTAACGATGTCGTGATCTATAACACCCAAAACCGCAGCGGTAAAACGCTTCAACCTAAAAATCTTGTGCAAGCGATCGTTTTTTCGCCGGATGAAAAACAACTGTTCATCGGTGACGGTGCGGGTAATCTGCAAGTCTGGGATACATCCACAGGTACCTTCCAGGATACGCCGCTTGCGCTCAGCAGTCCCATCGCCACCATGACGGCTTCAGCCAATCTGCTTGCCATTGGCACAGACAATACCATCATCATCTTTGATGTAAATACCCTCACAGAAGTTACCCGCCTTGAAGCAAGCGGCACGCCGGAACTACTCGTATTCAGCCCGGATGGTTCCCTGCTGGCATCCAATAATTCAGCCGGGCAGATCCAGGTCTGGACACAAGCAGATGGAAAATTCACCGGTCCAAATGTGACCATCAAAGAGTCCGCATCTGCACTGGCATTCAGTTCCTCGAACAAATGGCTGGCAGTCGGCGCAGTGGATAAAGTCTACCTGCTCAACCCGCTAACGTTGGAAGAATATGCCCGCATTCCACATACTGGCACCGTAAGCAGCGTTTCGTTCTCTGCCGATGATGCTACACTGATGACATCGTCCCTCAAAGTGCTACAGTTCTGGGATATGGCAACAATTCAGGAGATCAAAAAAGGGCAGATCGTTGAAATTGCCTGCCAGCACCTGATCGAAAACTTCACCGAGGACCAGTGGAGCGCCCTCTTTGAAACCGAACCATATCGCCTCTTATGCGAAAAATAACCCCTGCTTCCAGCATGATTTCGTGCCAAGAACCTCTGACAATCGACAGACTTGACATCACTTTATAGCCATGATAACCTTGCGGGCATCGTGCC
>CAZMQE010000246.1:0-4706 GCA_964568115.1 uncultured Anaerolinea sp. | reverse complement strand
ATGTTAGGCCGCTACACCACGGGACCATCTAACAAGCGGGCGAGAGTTTACCATGTGGATTCGGTTGTGTCAATATGCCCAATCATGATAAAGAGCTGGGTCAGTGGGGGTGAGACCTGACGGATCGTGGATATAAACCCAATCACCCTCAATCGCCCAGTTGAATAACCAATGCGAATCGCCCACCGAGAGGTTTACGCACCCATGCGACTGCGGATACCCAAAACGCGTCCGCCAATACGCGCCGTGCAATGCGCGCGCCTTGTCGAAGTACATTGTCCATGGCACATTGTCTAGGTAATAATAATCGGTTGGATCGCTATTGCGCATGGTTTCGGTTTCTTTTTTTAGGTAGATTTGGAAAAGGCCCGGGCGTGTATAGAATGGCTCCAATCCAGATGCGATAACAGTGGCAAATACTAGTTGGTAATTATCGTAAACAGCCAGGGTTTGCTCTGAAAGATCAACATCGATCCAGCGACCATTTGTTACTCCTTCAGGCGGGATCGGGTTTGGATGAACGAGTGCAACCTTGCGTGCCTCCACCCATTGATTAGGACCGATCATATTCCAATCTGCGCCCTCTGCTATTTGTGTGTCATATACCTGGATAATGTCAACAAATGGGTTGAGGTATTGACCGGTTTCCGGCGAGTTATAGCCAGGAGCCTTTTTGACAGGTATATATTCGAAGGGCCATCCGAATGTGTTATCGGGTGTTTTGTGAAATTGGAATCCTTGATATGGAGAGACGCTAGAAACTCGCGCGCCTTTACCAGGAATCCACGAACCGGATTCAAGTTTATAGTAGATACCATGTCCGGTGTCCACACGGTCAATGTAAGACACATACACAAAACCGGGAGGAAAAGGTTGGCCGCTTTCTGCTCCTGCTGGTTCACTTAGCACAGAAACGTAGTCCTTATCCAAGTGGAAGTAAGTGTAGGGAAGTTTCGTCAGATCTGGGTCGGGTTTGTAGTTAGGTAGAGAGCGGGCAGGAAAGGTTAATCCCAGTTTTGCCATTTCAGTTAGGTAGGATGATGGACCAGTTGGCAGACAGTCATCTGGTGTTGTCAAATATACGTTTGGTGTACAGAGAATAGCTCCGCTTTCTATCTCCGAGCCTTGGGCAAGTGATAATGCCGGAGTTATAAGCTGGGATATTGTTCCAAAAAGAAAGAGTAGTGTCGAAATTTTTTTCATAGTGTGTTAGATGATTTTAACATGATGGTATTTACATTTCTGTAATTGGTTGGTGTAATTTTAGGGGCGCTGGCTTGACACTTTTTGTCCACTAGGGTAAATTTATCCTCAATTCTATATTAAAGCAATTTCACTGGCTATATTCTGGCCGGATTTTATTTCTGTGCAGGAGGGCTGTCTTGTCCAAGTCACGTACGCAACAAATGGTTGATCGTCTCCGAGAGCTGCAGGCTTCTTCCCCTGATATTGAAGCGTCTGCAGTTGTAAGTGTGGATGGTCTAAGCATTGCTTCTGCCTTGCCTCAGGGTGTTGAGGAAGATCGTGTTTCTGCAATGTCCGCAGCAATGCTTTCACTTGGTGAAAGAATTGCATCTGAGTTGGGTCGAGGTACATTGGAGCAGGTATACATCAAGGGCGAAAAAGGATATGTGGTCCTGATGTCGGTAGGGGAAGAGGCTGTTCTCACCGCACTGGCGCGTGAACAAGCAAAATTAGGCTTGATCTTCTTGGACATTAAGCGCGCTGCCGAAGATCTGGCGAAACTGATCTAAGTGGAGTCAAGCATGAGCCCTGTTCAAAAAACCGGTTTATATTATCCTAACAAGTTCGGTCTTATCATTATCAAGTCACTCGAAGAAGTGATGGGCAAGAATGGCCTCAATGCCATCCTTAACCTGGGTGGTTTGAATAATTATATTGAGAATTATCCGCCAGATAACCTGGATAAAGGTTTTGACTTTGCCGAGCTCTCTGCCATTGGAATTGCGCTCGAGGAAATGTACGGTCCGCGTGGCGGTCGTGGTTTGGCTCTGCGAGCTGGACGTGCGACTTTTGGCGATGCTTTAAAGAATTTTGGGGCATTGGCAGGTGCGGCAGATTTGGCATTCGTGGTTTTGCCGCTTCAATCTAAGCTCCGAATTGGTTTGCCAGCATTCGCTAAGATTTTCTCTCAGCTGAGCGATCAATACAGCACAGTTGAGGAAAAAGATACAGAGTATATCTGGACGATCCATAAATGCCCCGTCTGTTGGGGACGCACAAATTCAGATAAGCCAGTTTGTTATATCGCAACTGGCATCTTGCAAGAGGCGTTAAAGTGGGTTTCTGGTGGCAATGAGTTTCGTGTCAACGAATCGAAATGCGTCGCTGTTGGTGACGCGGTCTGCGAGTTCGTCATTCAGAAAGAACCGATTTCGTAAAGCGGGGTTGATGTGGCTGAAGCCAAACCTAAAATCCTGATCGTTGAAGACGATCTTGACGTGGCAGAAATGCTGAATGCATATTTCCGCGTTCAGGGATATGAGGTGTTCACTGTCAATTGGGGTGAAGACGGCGTGCGCGCTGGTCAGACTATTTTCCCTGATCTGATTATTCTTGATATTCGGTTGCCGGATATCGATGGTTATGAAGTTGCACGCCGCCTACGTGGCGACCGCCGTACGAACGAGATCCCCATCATCTTTTTGACTGAAAAGCGTGAACGTATTGACCGCTTGCAGGGTTTTGAGGTTGGCGCGGATGATTACATCACCAAGCCATTTGATGTTCAGGAATTGCGCTTGCGGGTGCGGAATGCATTGAAACGCGTAAGCCAGGGATCACTGACCAATCCTGTCAGTGGATTGCCGGAAGGCCCCTTAGTAGATGAGCGTCTTTCAGATGTCATTCACAAAAGCGGCTGGTCTTTATTACATATCTCGATCAGTCATCTTGATTCTTTCCGTGAAGCCTACGGATTTGTGGCATCTGATGATGTGTTACGGGCGATTAGCCTGATGATCCATAACACCATGAAAGAGACAGGGTCGCCGGATGACTTCCTTGGGCATATTAGCCCAACTGATTTTGTGGTCGTGGTGCCGCCTGCTAATTTGGCACCCTTCCGTGAGCGGATTCGTTCGAGGCTTGAGCAGTCGCTTGATTACTTTTATCCCATCAAGGACCGCGAACAAGCCTCCAAAAGCCCAAATCGCTTGTCGATTAAAGTATCTGAAGCTGCTTCTGTATTTGGACGCTTTTCCAGTGTTGAGCAACTTAAGAAAGAACTGCTGAGTAAGCATTTGTGAAAATTACGATCGTTTTGCCAACTTATAACGAAGCGGAGAACCTGCCTAAGCTGGTCTCCGCTTTATTCATGTTACCGTTGAATTTGAATGTGCTTGTTGTGGATGACAACAGCCCGGACGGTACGGGGAAAATCGCTGACGACCTGATCCGCACTTATCCAGGGCGGATGAGTGTACTGCATCGTACTGGAAAGCTTGGCTTGCGATCTGCCTACTTTGATGGTTTTCGTGAAGCCATTAAATTAGGTGCCGAAGCTGTTGTGCAAATGGATGCCGATTTTTCTCACAACCCAGTTGTACTAAAGGAAATGGCGCGGCAGATCGAAGATTATGATGTAGTGATCGGTTCACGCTACACTCAGGGTGGGTCGCTTGATGAAAATTGGCCTCGGTGGCGCAAGTTTCTTTCGGCTTTTGGAAACGCCTACGCTCGCACGATTTTGAATTTCCCGCAACGGGATGTAACGACTGGTTTTCGTATGTGGAAGCGGGAAGCGTTGTCACAGATGCCATTGGATCGTATCCGGTCGAATGGGTATATCTTTCTGGTGGAAATGGCTTATGTGGCGTATCTAATGGGGTTTAAGATTCTTGAAATCCCCATTCATTTTGAAGATCGCCGATTTGGAAAATCAAAAATGTCATTGAAGATCCAACTGGAAGCCGCGACTCGGATCTGGGATGTATCGTGGCATTATCGTGATATGCGCAAAAAAAATCTTTTTCAAGGAATTAAACCGGGAAATTAAAGACCTGGGTTTGAAGGATGCAACTGATCTGATATTTGAGCATCAGGTACTGTGATTAAAGTTATCGTCTTTTGCAAATCAAATAGTCAATGCATAAAAAACTTTTTATATTATTGTTGATTGTATTGCTCGCACAGGCTTGTGCGAATATAAATCAAAAACCTGTTGTGTCAGCCTCTGAGCCCCCATCGTCGTCGGTCGCGCAACCTTCCCCGGATTTATCAGTTCCAACAGTTACTCCTGTTTTAACCTCGACGACGGTCGACGCAAATATGGCACCGGCAGCCAGTACGCCTGTTCTTTCCCAGGATTTTTGGAAGGAATTGCCGATCGTGCCATTGACGGTCAGCGACCGGGTGCGGGAACTCTACCAGCGTGGATTACTCATGGGGAATGATCCAAATGGATTCTCAAAAGTCGGCGATTGTCATAGCACCAATCCATATTTTCTTGCAGATTATGATCTTGGACCAGGTGTTTATCAATTGGGCGAATATGCTTATTTGGAACCCACCATTGAATATTTCCAAGGTTCATTTGGGCGTACCAGTTTAGCCGCTAAAAAAGGTTTGAGTACGGCAGGTGTATTAGCTCCGTTGTGGTCCGATTGGAAACAATGTTCCAGTAACGAATCCCCGCTGGATTGTGAGTTTCGAACGCACCAACCCAGTTTCGCAATTATTTCATT
>CAZMQE010000245.1:1303-4716 GCA_964568115.1 uncultured Anaerolinea sp. | reverse complement strand
GATTATCGTTTTTTGGTCGGCGCGGCGATCCTGGCTTTTCCCTTTTCCTGGTACCTCAGCGGATTTCCGCTCATCCGCTCGTTTACCTTCCTATTGCCGTTACTGCCCTTCGGTGCCGGTTATGCCATGCGCCGTAATCAGGAAATGGTCGCTTGGGTTCTGGCGATCATCTACTTCTTGATCATTGTCCTGTTGCTCTTTGCGGTCATCGCTGGTAACCCGTGAACACCCTCGTCATCTTTTCAGGGCTGCCCGGCACGGGCAAATCCACGCTGGCGAATCGTCTCGCTCGTGAATTGCAATGGACCCTCCTGAGAATTGACGATGTCGTGAACAATATTCCTGAAAACCCTGGCACCGAATTTTGGGACTCGCAAGTAGAGGTTTTGCTCGCACTCACCGAAGCCCAATTGGAAATCGGTCTCAGCGTGGTGGTCGACTCGGTCTTCATGAATACCGACCGTCAGCATGCACAGGCGCTTGCCCAAAAATATCAGGCTCGTTTTCGTCCGATATATACGTATCTTTCAGACGAGAAAATTTGGGAACAACGCGTCACCGCACGCTTCGATCAATTGGATAACTCGGCGGTCGCCACGTGGCAGCAAGTGCAACATCAAAGCGGTCACTTCCGCAACTGGGAACCGGGCACCGCGCTCTTTGTGGATGCGCTTGAACCGGTTGAAAAGAATTACGCCGCAGTTCTTGATTTCGTTTCCCGCGCAGAAGTAAGCCTGCAGCCTCTCGAGGATGTTGCATGGTCTGCGGGCAAGTATCACTAAAATATAAGACTCTGGTGGTCGAGTAGTGTCGAGCGAAAGCGAGACACGTATCGAGACCACAGCTAACAAAAATTATTTTGCTTACATGGTGGTCTCGATATGCCTTCGGCTATCGCCTCAGGCTACTCGACCACCGGAAAGAATCATATAACGGAGTACGAATGCCCTCATCCACAAAACTGACTCACGCCCTCGTCAACACCGCCATGGGACGCATCCCGGCTGACCTTGTGATCCGCAATGGTCAGTGGGTGAGCGTGCAATCAGGGGAGATCATTCCGAATACTGACATTGCCATCAAAGATGGTCACATCGCTTACGTTGGTGAAGACGCGAGCCATGCGATCGGCAAGAAAACAAAAGTCATCAATGCCCAGGGGCGTTATCTCGTCCCAGGTTTGCTCGATGGGCACATGCATGTGGAATCGGGCATGGTCACGGTCACGGAGTTTGTGCGGGCGGTAGCCGTACGCGGCACGACCGGCATGTTCATTGATCCGCATGAGATTGCCAACATTTTTGGACTCAAAGGCGTGAAGTTGATGGTGGATGAAGCGCAGCAGCAACCCATCCATGTGTGGGTGCAGATGCCCTCGTGTGTCCCGTCCGCGCCGGGATTGGAAACACCCGGTGCGCATATCGGTCCCAAAGAAGTGGCGCAGGCGATGAAGTGGAAAGGCATCATCGGTCTTGGTGAGATGATGAACTTCCCCGGCGTGTTTATGGGTGATAAGAACATGCTCGAGGAAATGTCCATTACACATGCGCACGGCAAAACCATTGGCGGACATTATGCCTCGCCCGATCTCGGTCTGCCGTTTCACGGTTACGTTGCCGGTGGTGCAGAAGATGATCACGAAGGCACACGCATCGAAGATTCGATTGCACGGGTACGGCAGGGGATGAAATCCATGCTGCGGTATGGCTCCTCGTGGTATGACGTCGCTTCACAGGTGGGAGCGATCACAAAACTTGGCATGGACTCGCGTCGCTTTATGCTGGTCACTGATGACTCGCATGCGGGAACGTTATCCAGCGAAGGTCACATGGACCGTGTCCTGCGTCACGCCATTGAGCAGGGACTGAATCCGATCACGGCGATCCAGATGATGACGATCAACACGGCCGAGCATTTTGGTCTTTCCAAAGAAATGGGCATGATCGCCCCCGGTCGCTGGGCAGATGTGGTGCTAGTGAAGGATCTCAATGATTTCAAAGCTGACATGGTGATCGCCAAGGGACAAGTGATCGCAGAAGACGGCAAGTGGAAAGTGAAACTTCCAAAATTCACGTACCCAGCCTGGGCAACGAATTCTGTCCATTTGAAGAAGAAACTTGCAGCGAGTGATTTCAAATTAACTGTCACAAGTAAAGCACCGCAGGTTAAGGCGAATGTGATCGGTGTGATTGAAAACCAAGCACCGACGCGACATTTGACGTTTGATGTGCAACCTGAAAATGGTGAAGTGAAAGCAGATATCAAGCGCGACATCGCCAAGATCGCCTTGGTCAAACGTCACGATGGACTCAATGGCATCATGGTGGGGCTGGTCAGCGGGTTTGGGTTTACATCCAAATGTGCGATCGCCTCCACGGTGGCACATGACTCGCATCACATGATCGTTGTCGGCACGGATGAGGAATCCATGGCGGTGGCAGGTAACAGCTTGGCAAGCAGCGGGGGCGGTCAGGTGGTGGTTAAGAATGGCAAGGTCATCGGTCAAGTCGATTTGAAGATCGCAGGCTTGATGTCCAATCAAAAAGCGGATGTGGTGGCAAAGAAAGCAGAAACGATCTTGAAGGGCTTTAGAACGTGTGGATGTTCACTGAATAATCCGAACATGCAGCTCTCGCTGCTGGCGCTGGTGGTAATTCCCGAACTGCGCATTTCGGATCTGGGTCTGGTGGATGTGACAAAATTTGATTTCATTCCTGTTTTGGAGGGCTAATGCATAATTTTCCTTTTCAACGTTTGCAAGCTGATCTCGCCAAGTTGATCGCGCGTACGGCGCCGGGTGAGCGTTTGTTGAACGAGCCGGAGCTTGCGAAACAAATGGGCGTTTCGCGTGCCACCTTGCGTGAAGCGATGCGCACCTTTGAAACGCAGGGCATCATTCGGCGGCGTCAGGGTTCGGGCACGTATGTGGTGGGCAAGGTGCCGGTGATCGATGCCGGGTTGGAAGTGTTGGAAAGCCTCGAGACGATGGCGCGCCGCATGAAGCTGCCGATCACGATCAGCGATTTGCATATCGAGCAAGTTGATGCAGATGCGGAGTCTGCGGCAGGTTTGGGTGTGGATGTAGGAACGCGTCTCACCCACGTCCGACGCGTGATTCGCGCCGATGGACGTCCCGCTGCCTATTTGGTGGATACACTGCCAGCCAGGCTGCTTGACCCTGCTGAGTTGCCGTCCAATTTCAGCGGTTCGGTGCTGGACTTTTTGATCGCGCGCGGCGATAAGCTGGGAATCTCCCGCGCCGTGATCGGCGCTACGAACGCGCCTGCCGATGTTGCCAAGCCGCTCGAGATCCAACGTGATGATGTATTGTTGCGCTTTGAATCACAGTTGTTCGATGCCAAAGGCACGGTCGTGGATTATTCGGTGAGTTATTTTATTCCGGGATATTTCCA
>CAZMQE010000245.1:0-1203 GCA_964568115.1 uncultured Anaerolinea sp. | reverse complement strand
ATGACAGATAAACTAAATGAAATACAGTCTCGCGTAAATAGTTCGCGTGAAGAGATCATCCAATTCATGCTGGATATTTGCGCGATCCCCAGCATGGATTCGAAGATCGGTCCGGTGGGTGAGCGGATTCAAGCGGAAATGAAAAAGCTTGGCTTTGATGAGGTCCGCTTTGACAAGATGGGCAACACCATCGGTCGCATCGGGAATGGCGAGCGCGTCATGGTCTACGACTCGCACATTGACACGGTCGGTATTGGCGACCCCGCCTCGTGGAGTTGGGATCCGTTCAAGGGCAAGATCGAAGATGGCGTGCTCTATGCGCGCGGCGCCTGCGATGAAAAAGGTTCCACGCCTGGCATGATCTATGGACTTGCCATGGCGCGCGACCTTGGTCTCCTCGAGGGTTGGACAGTCTATTATTGTGGGAACATGGAAGAATGGTGTGACGGTATTGCGCCCAATTCTTTTGTTGAAGTTGACCCCGGTGTCAAACCAGATTTTGTTGTCATCGGTGAGCCTACCAAAATGCTTACTTATCGCGGTCACAAAGGGCGCCTTGAAATGAAGGTCACGGCAAAGGGCAAGTCGGCACATGCCGCTTCGAATCATCTTGGTGATAACGCCATCTATAAATTATTGCCTGTGATTGCTGGCATTCGCGACCTCGAACCGCAACTTGGCGATCATCCGTTTTTGGGGCATGGCAAAATCACGGTTAGTGATATGCACGTCCAGACGCCATCCATCAACGCCGTGCCAGATGAAGCGGTCATTTTCATTGATCGCCGCATGACGTTTGGAGAAACCAAAGAGCAGGTTCGGGCGCAGGTCGAAGCGTTGATTCCATCCGAATTCAAAGACAGCGTCAAACTCGAAGAACTCTTTTATGACGAGCCATCCTATACCGGATTTGTTTTCCCGGTGGATAAATATTTCCCCGCCTGGGCATTGGATGAAGATCACGCGCTCGTGCGTGCGGGACAGCTGGCTCGTGAACAAATTGGTTTACCCTCCGCCCCCAGCGGCAAGTGGAACTTCTCCACGAACGGCATCTACTGGGCGGGCAAAGCTGGGATTCCATCGATAGGTTTTGGTCCCGGTGACGAAGAGACGGCACATACAGTCAACGATTCCGTTTCGCTGGAGGATATGGTCAAGGCGACAGAGTTTTATGCGATCCTGCCGTCGTTGATTAAGTAGGGG
>CAZMQE010000244.1:0-4723 GCA_964568115.1 uncultured Anaerolinea sp. | reverse complement strand
TCCCTCCCGAGGATATGTAGTAAATAGATTATAAGCCGCTGACTATTTTGATTCCCGATCTGCTTTGGCAGAACCAACTGCGCTGACGATGACGCCGGTCAGTACGACCAAGCCTCCGAATAAAGCAAATTTTCCCATGGCTTCGCCAAGAAACAGAAAAACCCATACGGGATTAAAGACCGGCTCCAATGTGCCGATCAGATTTGCTTCCAATGCAGGGATGTGTTTGATGCTTTTGGTGAACAAGATGAACGCCAACCCGATCTGGAAGACGCCGAGATAGGCAATGATGGACCAGTTGGTGATCGTCCACGATTCTTTCATGATCGATGGAATACCGATCACTGCCATCACAACACTGGCAACCAGAATGCTGTCTTCTGGTGAGCCGTCCTTTTGCGCGCGGAAGGCAACCATCATGATCGCGGATGTCACGCCGCTGAGTACGGCGAGAATGTTGCCATAGAAACCGGTCGGGCTCAATTTGTCACCGAAGAATAATATCAACCCCAAAAAGATAATGACCATTGAAATCCAATCGGTACGGGAGGGCTTTTCGCGCAGGAGCCAGTAACCAAGCAGTACTACGTAAATAGGAGCAGTGTATTGTAGAAAAATGGAGTTGGCGGCAGTGGTGAGTTTTGTAGATGTGACGAAGAGAAACTGCGTCACGATCGACATCCCTGCTGCCAGCAACATCCAACGCGTCCACTTGGTGGGGATGCGGCGCATGTATAGAAGGAATACAATGCTCGTGAACAATCCACGTCCCGCCAAAATGGACACAGGTCCCCAGCTCAGCGCTTTGACTAAAACTCCACTGGTGCTCCAAAGTAGGGCGGTGATGACGAGCATAAGTAGCGCTTTGCGGCGTTCGGAAAGAGAATGCATGATATGTCCTTCGAAAAACTGGCGAGTGAGAAAATCGGATTTTGTCGGCACCTCATCCTTTTGGGGGTGTGCCCAGGCAAAACCACTGCATTATACTGGTAGAAACTCACTATCTTGTAGAAAAGGAAACTCTATGACAAACCGATACAAAATACGTCAAAACCTGATCTCCATTGGAGATGATTTCTGGATCGAAAATGAAGAAGGCAATAAAGTCTTTAAAGTGGACGGCAAAGTGCTGCGCATCCGCAAGACGCTGGTCTTTGAAGATGCAAAGGGCAAAAAGCTCGCCCAGATCCAGGAACGTTTACTTGCCATCAAGGATACGATGGTCGTCGAAGACGCCGATGGCAAAGACCTGGCTGTAATCAAGAAGGCGCTCATCGCCCCGTTCCGCGACCGCTGGGATGTGAAAGTGAAGAACGGACCTGACCTCGATGTGCAGGGCAATATCCTCGATCATGAATACACCATCAAGCAGGGACGTGACAAGGTCGCCGAAATCTCCAAGAAATGGTTCCGCCTCACCGATACCTACGGCGTGGAGATTGACCCTGGACAGAACGACATCCTCATCCTGTCTATTGCGGTCGCCATCGATATGATGGCACATGACGACGATGATAAAAAGAAGAAGATAGAGAAAAGAAAATAAGTAAATCAAAAGGAGTCTCGATTGCACGAGACTCCTTTTGATTCGTAGAAAATGTTGGAGCGAGCGCAGCGATCAACGTGTTTGACTGTTTTCCACTGTTTTTCGCTGAAGTTAATCGAGCACGTCTTATCCGAAGACAAACAACGCGCTTTTTCCGAGCCGCACTACATCTCCCGGCTGGAGAATAACAGTTTTGCTTTTCACTGAATGACCATTGATAAACGTCCCACCGCCCAGATCCCTGAGATAATAGCCATTCCTTTCCGAATAGATCTGGGCATGCTGACTGATGACGTGTGGATCATTGATACAAATATCGTTTTGCGGATCGCGGCCGATCAGACAGGGTAATTTGTTGAGCGAAAAACTTTTCCCAGCATGTGGACCATGTTTCACATGCAAGGCGGCTTTCCGCGGCAACCTGGATGTAGTTATGTGATCTGTGCTCCCGATCCGAAATACCTTGTAGGCAACAACTGCTATGCCGCCGAACAAGAGTAATATTAATATCAACCCTCCGATGATCCAACCGGTAATGCCTCCCTGGGCAGTTGGGGGCGGCTCAAGAGGGAGGATGGATCCAGATTCGGGTTGGGCAGGTTGCGCTGCCACTGCTTCGCTGTCGATGTTCAACGAAACATTTTGTTCCCCGATTACCACGCTTGACAGTGGCGCGGCAAATCCTTCAGCATTGCGTATGGCAAGCGCTGCGCTTTCAAGGGACAGGCTGGTCTGGCAGCCCTTCAGAGCAGTAAATCTCACCTCCGCCAGCACGCCATTGATGGTTTGAGGCGTAGTGCTGGCATACGAGCCATCCACGAGTCCTGTAAGTTGTGGCAGAGGTAGTCCATTCATGCCGGGAATTGGACTCGAGGCGTTGACCGGCTTCAGGCAGGCGGGGTCGTAGCGGATCTGAAACGTGAATCCCTGAACTGGTGTTACCGTCGACGCGTTCACGGCGACAATGACGGTTTCCCCTGTTTTATAAGCGGTTGTGTTAGCCACCAACCAGATGGATTCGGGCGATTGCGCTTGTACACTAAATGCAGAGCCAAGGGCAACAAGAATTACCAAAGAATATGCAACAATAATTCGTTTCATGGATACTCCATATACAGGGCACACAAGGTTGTGTGCCCTGTATAACTATCTATGGATGGCGCCAATACCTCCCGGTTCTACGGATCCGGCTTTCGATCCTTCTGTGCCAGGAATTCCAGATCCAGAAAGTCGATGACGCCATCATGGTT
Organism: uncultured Anaerolinea sp.; assembly: GCA_964568115.1. Lineage (GTDB taxonomy): Bacteria > Chloroflexota > Anaerolineae > Anaerolineales > Villigracilaceae > Defluviilinea. Next base: position 1,927 of record CAZMQE010000244.1, on the reverse strand, counting down.
TAGTTCGGTACGGTCACAATTCCTGCGCCGGGGAAGGTTTTCGTGTCCAGGGTATTTCCTATCGTGAAATTGATCCCGGTATTGGGAAAGGTCGGGGCGGTAAATTGTGGCAAATAGCCTGCCGGACAACCTGTCGGGCCGTTGATGCCGTTTGTAATTAACGTCCATCGAGGGCGATGGGTTGGACCTTCCACCTTGTCTTCGATGGGGGCTTTTAGCGCGCAGAACCATCCGGCGGGCTGAGTGGTCGGGACGGGGGAATTGGGTCCATACAGCGAAATTTCAAATCTGCGTCCCAGACCTGTAGAGCCTGTCAAATCCCACGTACTCATATCGTGGTAATTGGTAAGATGCTCACCGTATGAGAATCGGGTTGTGGCTTCGCAGATGGTGATGCTAAACTCTCCACCATGAGGTCCGGCAAAAGCGTACCATTGTTCACAGCGGGTTTGTAATATCCCATTCGACCCGGACCAATCCCGGTTATCCGGCGCACTGAGAATGAATTGATCGCGCCCAGGAGCGGAGGAGCCGTCCGGTAAACTCGTGCCGGGCTGTTCGTTGTATCGGCTCATTCTCTGCGATTTGAATTCAGGATAACCGACCCAATACACGCCTTGACGGAAAGATGTTCCGCCCTGGCAATCGCGCATATACAACTCGTATGAGTGGAACGCGAAGGCTCGATCCATTGGGTTCGATGCCGCATGATAGCGGAAATACACATCAACCGGACAGGCTGATCCACTATTGACGCGATAGGCGACACCCTTAAAAGCCTGGTGTTTCATCGTAACTTCCATTTCGCCGGAACGTTCATCCCCGCCGAAGATCACAGGATGCCCGAAATTGACCTGGCTGAAATCATCTGCCCAGGCAGGCGGCTTGTCGCCGTGTTCGTGGGGATTCAGCCCGTCATGCGCACCGGGAGCGTGCCATAGTTGCATCGAATTCGATACGGGCAGTGTGGTTTGAGTTGGGATCGGAACTGAGGAACTTGTGGCAGTTGGCGCGATCACAGTTTGTTGAGGCAGCGCAGTAGCTGTGGGTGCAATCGCAGTCTGTTGAGGACGCGTAGTAGCCGTAGGAGCGATCGCGGTCTTTGTAGGGCGTCGCGTAGCCCACCAGATCGGCGTCGGTCTCTTTCGGAGATATGACAGGAAGGAAGGGCTGCCAGTCGTTGGACCTGTCTGACGATAGTTCTCTGCCAGGAGTTCGAGATCTAGAAAGTCGATGACTCCATCGCCATTCAAATCTGCTGCTTCGGGCGTGGATGTTGTATAGCTCATGCCGATCGTCAAGGCATCGAACTGATCGATCGTATTATTACCATCCACATCACCTGCCAGCATAAACTCGGGAGGAAATACTGTTTCGTCTCCGTCCGTGATGGTGAAGGTTCCCTGGTAGCTAAGGAAACCGCTGGCTGTGGCAACCAGGGTGTAATCACCTGGAGGCGGTGTCATGGTGAATGTGCCGTCCGGGTTCGCTGCCACAGATGCAACCTCCACCTGGTTGGCGTCGAATAAGCGGACTGTCACAGGTTTACTGGCAAGTAACTGCCCGCTCAGTGAACCGGGCGACATAGGTGTTGGCGATTCAACAGCGGTGCCTACAGGAGTGGGATGTTCATGCCCATCGGGGGTCGAGGTTGCGGATGAACCTGCCAGAACGGTAAGAGTGGACCCAACCGACTGAACATCGATTGCCAGGTTGTCGCCTTGAGAGACGCGCGCTGTACATTGCACCGTGGACTGTCCTGCCTGCAGACCTTTGGCACTAAAGGTAAATGCCGTACCACTGGTCATGGCTCGGTTGCTATTCACACCTGCAATGGCAACGATGAACGTACCAATCTGCGGATCGTGGATCACGGTCACTGGCTCTGCACCAAAAAGGTCAGTGACTGCGATATTGCTTTTTTCAA
>CAZMQE010000243.1:0-4794 GCA_964568115.1 uncultured Anaerolinea sp. | reverse complement strand
TTACCTACTGCGCTGATCCATAAATTGTTGACGCGCATCACCGGCGTGGATGTAGTGTAGACTGAAACGTTCCCGGGGCTAAGGCAAAACAAACTCAGCGATCACAGCCGAATGATCGGAAGCTTGCGTGCGCTCGCTTTTCACCGTTGGATAAGGCGTCCACTTGGACTTGGCAAACACGCCGCGCCGTTCCAGCCTCACCGCCTTCAAATTCTTTTTCAATGCATCCGAAACAAACAAATAGTCCAACTGTTTTTTGCCTGTGCCGTAGGTCCCGCGGTCTGCCACTGGCAATTCCAGGTTGACATTGTATAACCCCTTTTTGTTTACCAAAGGCTCCATCGATGGGCTGGTCGGGTCTGAGTTGAGATCCCCGGCAACGATCACGTATTCTTTTTGTAAGTTATGCTGATCCACTAATTCTGCAACCCGCTTTGCCTGCCCAAGCCGCCGCCGTATGCTTTGCGGATCTGTCTTCGAACTATACCCCATCGATTTAAAATGATTGATCTTCAAATGCAGTCTTTTTCCATCTGGAGCTTGAAGCTTTACTTCCAGGCAATCGCGTGAGAAGGTCTTAACTTTTTTGCCATCATAATCGGTAAGTTCATTGATATGGCTGCGCATTGCCAGGACCGGGATGCGCGACATAAAAGCAACGTCGATGCCGCGAGGGTCATTCCCGTCCACGAGGAGAATGTATTCATATCCAGTCCTGCCAGAGGGCTTCAAAAACTCCTTTTCCAGCAAGCCATCATGAAATTTTTGGAGCAGGTTTCTATCTTCGACTTCGATCAGACAGATCACATCGGCACCCACGTCGCTGATCACATTGGCAGTGTTCCTGACCGCGGCATCTGTGACATCCGTTCGCACCAGCTCAACACTTCCCAGCCAATCTTGAGCCCCCGCCGCCTTGGTATGGTCACCACGCAAGTCATTGACCGTAGCGAAGCCACGCAACTTCGCCTCCAAGCCCTTGATAAGTTTGTGATCAAAGACATCTACCTTGAGCGCCTCTTGAAGCTGCGCCACGTACCCCAGTAACTCATTGGAGCGCTTGGCTTCCAATTCAAAGATTTTCGGTCGGCTGAAGAGGTTCTCACAGTTGAACGTTGCAATACGAAGGTTGTGCGACATGGTGCTTCTCCTTTTTGTATTCTCAGATCACTGGCCACCTGCTGAACAGGAATTAAACCCTATAAATATTATAGCATCGCTGTCAAGTCCTTTTCAAACCTTCCTCACTACATTCCCTACTTGAATCTCGCCCGCCTGCACCACCCGCGCATTGACGCCCCGCAAATGGAGTTGTTTCCCGTCCGGCGAATTGACGAACTTCAATGCATCCTTGCCAAAACGTTCTGAAAATTTCGCACAGCCGGTGTGCGGCGTGGCTGAAACTTCCAGGATCGCAGAACCAATTGCGATACGGGCTCCCGCGGGTATATTAGCCTCACTCAGGTCAAAGTCAACGAACAACTGGTCGCCAGCCAAAGCCCAACGCGACTCATCCTGTGCCAGCAAAGCAATTGCGCGCATGTTCATCAATGTGATCTGCGCGTTGATATTTGCCGAACCATCGGGCGTGGCTTTGCTTCCGCGCGCCTTCCAGGTATCGCCAACCAGTCCCTCTTCCAGGTCAAGTTCAGCTTCGTTCACGATCTCACGCTCATCCACTTTTGGGCGCCGCACGATCAATTTCAAAAGCCCGTTGTCTTGCGGTGATTGGCGGATGATCCCCAAGCCAGCTTCCAGCTCTGCCAGGGATAAATGTGTTAACGGTTCCATAAATTATTATGCTCCTTATAATGATAAAATCTCTATACATACTATGGCTGAAATTCAACTTCACGATGTTAGCTTGGACTATTCTACCCCCGCTCGCGAACCTGTGAGCCGCATCTTTCAAATTCGGCGCGAGCGCAACATGGAAGATATGCCGGTAGAAACCGGTAAGCGCGTTCTCGCGCTGGATCATGTCAACCTGACGATTCCCGATGGGCAAACATTTACGGTCGTAGGTCCATCAGGCTGCGGTAAGAGCACGCTCTTGCGCGTGGTCTCGGGCATTGCCAACAACTATTCGGGTCAGGTGCTGTACGATGGTGTCGATGTCCATGATGTCCCACCAAAGGAGCGCTTCATCGGCATGGTCTTTCAAAATTACGCGCTCTATCCGAACTTCGACAACGAAGGCAATCTTTCCTTCTTCTTCAAGATGCACAAGATCAGCGACGAGAAAACGCGTGAGCGCATTCAATACACATCCGATATGATGGGCATTGGTTTTGAAAAACTTCTGCCGCGCAATCCTAAATCGCTTTCGGGCGGCGAGAAGCAGCGCGTGGCGATCGCGCGCGCCATTGTCCGCGCACCGAAATTATTTCTGCTCGATGAGCCGCTATCAAGTCTCGATGCCAAACTGCGTCTGCAAACCCGCACCGAGATCAAGCGCCTGCTCCATAAATTCAACATCACCAGTTTATATGTCACGCACGATCAAGCCGAAGCCATCGCGCTCGGCGATCAGATCGTCATCATGCATTCCGGGCGCATCGAACAAGTGGGCACGTATCAGGATCTGATGGAGAACCCGGCGACTGAATTTGTAGCGGGATTTCTGGGACTGCCCCCGATGAATCTGTTACCCAGCGGTTCGATCTCAGGCGGCAAGCTGGTTCTTGGCAACTATCTGATTCCACTCTCAAGCCGCGTCTACCCACTCGTCGCCAATGGACAGTCGGTCACGCTCGGGTTTCGGCGCGAAGCGGTAAAAGTGTCAGTCGAGCAAAGTTCCGGTAACGGGATTCAGCTACGGGGTGAGATCGAAGCGCTTGAGCCTGATTACGCACAACGGACTCAAATCGTCTACATCCGCGATGGCTTGTGGAGTTATTCCGGTCTATGTCCGCTCGATCTAAAACTCAACGTCGGGCAGATCGTCCACGTGGAACTGGATCCAGAGAAGTTATATTTCTTTGATGGGAATTCGGGCTTGCGGCTGTAATCGCAATCATTTGTCATTCTGAGCGCCAGCGAAGAATCTCTAAGCTCATCGTAGAGACCCTTCGCTATCGCTCAGGGTGACACGGGAGCGCCTAATCAATCTTTTTTTCAAAAAAACGACTCAACGGGTCGTCCACATACTCGCCAAAGGGCGGAATACTTTGATACCCCATACGCTCATATAAACCGATGGCTTCCTTTTGATGAATGCCAGTTTCCAGCCGCAGCCGAAAAATGCCGTGCGCGCGACTGTATTGCTCAAGATGTTCCAACATCAACTTGGCTAAGCCCAGCCCGCGAAATTGCGGACGCACAAACATGCGTTTGAGTTCGCCGTATTCGGTGCCGAAGAACTGCACCCCGCCGCATCCCGCCGGGACACCATCCTGGCGCACGACAAAAAACGCCACACCCTGCTTGATGAGTTTTTCAACGCTATACCCATGCCGACTCGTCGCCGGATAAAACGGTGCGAGGTGCGTTTCAAGCTCAGCGATCAACAGCTGCGCATCGGCGGTATCTGGGCGTTCGGCTACGATCTGGGTTGTCATGTTCCAGTCTCCACTTTAGCTATCAATTTGCGCCAACGCGCGATCAGAATCTCAACCCGCACACGCACACGGCTATCCCCATCTGCCACTGCCCAAGCTGAGCGCGTGGCGCGTCGTGTATCCTCTTCCATACCCACGAAGTCACTCCAATCGTCATCCACAAATTCTTCCATTTCACTGGGCGTATCCCAAGAATAGAATAACGGAAAGAGTTCGTCCTGTTCGCGTTTGAACCAACCGCGCTTTTCAGCTGCCTGGATCGCTGCGTTCGCCGCCACATCACCGTTGGTTTGCACCGGCAGATCTTCCACACGCCCGGTCCGTTTGACCTCGCGCAACGAGACCACTTCCACACGCCAGTTATCCGCCAGCGGACGCAGGTCGATCAAAATGCCATCTGGCGCGAGCACGCGCCGCACTTCATCCAGAGCATGCACCATGCTCTCCGGGTCAATACATCAGAGCGACCAAGCCAGAATCGCAATATCAAATTTTTCTTTCGAGAACGGCAGATATTCAGAAGCGGCGCAAGCCAGCACAACCTGTTTTTCCAAACTGACGGGGCGATCCACCTTGGCGACGCGCAGCGAATCGTGATCCAAATCCACAGCGATCACGGAACTTGCCTCTTTGGCATATTGCCACGTCAAGCGTCCTTCACCGCAGCCGATCTCCAACACGCGCTTGTCGGCGAAGTCCACATACTTACGCAGGTAACGGATCTCGTTATGGTCGGGGTCTTTTTGCAGGCTCATAGTCCAACTCGCTCACCGTTCGAATATACATTGAAACGATGTTTTCGGGCATACCCTATCAGGGTAATTCCATAGCGCTCCGCCATTTCGATCGAAAGCGAACTGGGTGAAGTGCGCGAGATCAAAATGGGCACCTGCATGCGCGCCGCTTTCTGCAACATCTCTGAACTGATGCGCCCGGTCGTGATCAAAATGTTGCTTTCAGATTTTACGTTGTTCATCAAACACAACCCGGCGATCTTATCGAGCGTGTTATGTCTGCCGATATCTTCTGCCGACAATAAAACTTTTTCGCCATCACTCAAAGCGGAGGTGTGGACCCCGCCGGTCTCGCGATACAACTCCTGCGACTCGAACAACATCTCCACAAGCTGACCAATCGCTTCAGGACTCAGCCGGAGGCTGTTCCCATCAAAATGGACATTGGGCTTCGCGAGTAGATCGACCGCCGTCACACCGCCCGTGCAACCCGAGGTCCG
>CAZMQE010000242.1:0-4802 GCA_964568115.1 uncultured Anaerolinea sp. | reverse complement strand
CGCCAGATGACGCCGTCCATATCGAGAATGAGGGCTTTGATGTTTGAGGGGATCATAAATGTGTTGGCGGTCGAGTAGTCCCGTGTTCGTCGGGACGTATCGAGACCACCTATTCCTATTCTTCATGTTATTGCTGGTTTCGATACGCCTTTCGCGAAAAACGCTCAAGGCTACTCAACCAGCGAGTTATTTTTGAAATTTCTTCACCAAATACTTCAACACCGGACCATCGATCCACTGGGCTTCAGGGTCGGCGCGTTCTTCAAAGTTTTCGTTGCCGATGAATTCATTGAAAGCATTGCGGAAGTTTTTGCTTTTTTTCAAGTAACCTGCATGCGTGAGAATATCTGTGACTTGCTGTAAAGCCTTGCCTTTGATCGTCACGCGTTCTTTCTCAGGACTCTTGCCAAAATACAACTCATGCATTTCGAGCAGTTCGCCAAGCCGCAGAACCGGGTCGTCATGGTCATCCACACGATAATCGATCCAGCGGTCAACGAAGCCACCGTAGCCGCCTTTGGGCTTGACCACATAGATCGCCGCGGATTGACGTCCACGTTTGTCGCCGCCAGCACGGTCACCGGCTAAGAGCGCCGCATGTAATCTGGCTGGTAAATTCCCTTTGGTCTTGAGAAACGTCTTCTCAATAGCAGGGACAACCTTCGCGCTCTTGAGAATATTTCCCTGAATGGCGTAACCTTTGCCACTGACTCCGCCTGCCCACGGAAAACAACCTGCGCCAGTGAAGGTCGCAGCACGACCCTTTGCGTCCACCAAGCCGATCTGACGCAGCTCACGGTCAGAGTCTTCCTGCAACAGCTTGGCAAGTGTCTCATCGGCAGATAAGCCCTTGCTCATCAGCTCCAATCCATGCGGACCGTATGATGTATTCGCAAAAGATTGAGTCGCCACAGCGCCAGCTTCCGCTTGCGCCCACGGGACAACCGCTCCCACCGCCGGGAATTTAGAAGCAACCGCCACACCCCAGGCTTGTTCTTCGAGATCACAAGCAACTATTGAAAATGTCATGCATATTTCCTTTCGCGAGAAGAAATTATATCTTACCTCGGAGGCTCTGGTGGTCGAGTAGAGCGAGTGTTCTTCTCGCTCGTATCGAGACCTATCCTATCACGCAACAAAAAAGCCCGCCGAGCAAATCGGCAGGCTTTTAGCATTCCAAACCAACGAACTATTTCAGTACTTTTTCTGGCGCTTCCAAGACCTGATCTACCAAGCCATATTCAACAGCCTGCTTGGCTTCGAGATAGTAATCGCGGTCACTATCGTGTTCGATCACTTCCAGTGGTTGACCGGTATGCTTGGACATAATACCGAGCAACAAAGCCTTCAAGCGCAAGATCTGCTTGGCTTGAATTTCGATATCAGTTGCCTGTCCCTGCGCGCCGCCCAGCGGTTGGTGCATATGGATGGTGGCATTGGGTAGGGCGTAGCGGCGACCCTTCGTACCAGCAGTCAGCAACACGGTCCCGAAAGAAGCGGTGACACCCACAGCCACGGTGCTGATGGGGTTGGGGATCATCTGCATCGTGTCGTAGATCGCGAGTCCGGCATAGATCACGCCGCCAGGCGAGTTAATGTACATCTGAATTTCCTTCTCAGGATCTTCGTGGGTGAGGTGCAGTAATTGCGCTACGATCACATTGGCTACCTGGTCGTCGATCGCGGTGCCCAGAAAGATAATGCGTTCTTTCATTAACCGGCTGAACACGCTGACTTCACGGTCGCCATACGGTGACGATTCGATCGCACCGCCGTACACATTTTTGAAGTTAGGGATCATCATAAGCTCCTTTATTTTCGAGCAATCATACACAGCCAGTGTAGGAATTTCATTAACTCTTTATCAAGTATTCTTAGGAAGCTTCGCCCGTTTCAGTCTCAGGGGAACCTGCTTCTGCTTCAGGAGCCGACTCTGCCGCTACAGCCTTTGCCGCTTCTTCTGCCGCCTGACGTTCCTCAGGTGACTTATATTCGCCCACAGCAATGGACTTCAAGACCTCCAATGCGCGGCGTGTGAGCACGCGGTTGGCTGACTCCATGGCGATGGCTTGGGCAAGCTGTTGCTGTCCCTTTTTGCCGCCACGGACTTTGTTGAGGTCCATGCCTTGTTGAGCCAGGGACGAGAGTGTCATATTAAATTCGGCATCCAACGCAGCGTTATCTACTTCGAGCTTCTCGGTGCGAACGATCTCATCGAGGATCAAGGAGCGTTCAAAGCGTTTCTTGGCAACCGGCTTCACTTCTTCTTCAATGAACTGTTCGCGGGTGGTGTTGCGCAGTTTGAAGTAGGTATCGAGATCCATATTCTGTTGTGAGAGACGCTGTTGTAGATCATCCAACACATGTTCACCTTCGTGCTCGAGTGAATGTTGGTGATACTTGAAGGTTGCGCCTTCTTTGATCTTTTCGATCAGGTCAACAAAGTATTTGTCGTCATAATCAGTCTTGGAGCGATTCTCGACATCTTTGGCGACAGCTTCGCGGAGGGCGTCCAGTGTTTCACCTGCGCCGACCATCTTGGCAAATTCATCATCCAACTCGGGCAACGTCACCGCGCGGACGGTCTTGACGGTGACTTCCAGCTCGGCTTCTTTGCCTTTGAGCGCGTCAAGTTCGTGATCTTCAGCGAAGGTGTGTTTGATGGTTTTGCTATCGCCAGGCTTCAAGCCGACCAGCTCATTCGCAAAGCCATTGTAGGGCCATTCGGTATCGCGTTCTTCCTTGCGGATGAAAGCGGCAAAACCAGTGCGAGTGAGTTCGACGATCTCGGATTTAACATCCACGAGAACGTAATCGCCAACCTGTGATTCGCGTTCCACGTTTTCGGTGGAGGCGTACATTTGGCGGAGGTCTTCGACAGCTTTGTCCACTTCACTTTGATCAGGAGCAGACCACTCGTACGGCAGGCGAAGCGCTTGAATGTCGCCCAAGTCCACTTCGGGAGCGAGCGGCACGCGGAAGTGTAGTTTCGGCGGATCGAGTGATTCGATCTGTTCGAGGGAGCCCGTGGCGCCGGGGTTGACATCCGCTTCTTTGAGGATGTTCGAGTATTCGGCATCGATAAAGAAGTCTATGGCTTGCTCGACAATGGCTTGCTCGCCATAGTTCTGCACGATCATGTGATAGGGCGCCTTGCCCGGGCGGAAACCCGCGATCTTGCCCCGCTCCGAAATTTTACGGGCGGCACGTTTTTTAAATTGATCCAGCTTTTCCGGTTCAACTTCAACCACGAGTTTGGCTTCGTGATTTTCTTCTATGGTTTTTTCGATTTTCAAGTTCGTAATCCCTTCGTGATTTTTTCTGGCGTCAAGAAGTTTGCTTCTTGACATTCGTGCAGGCAGTTGGACAGCAAGCTGTCCAACTCCAGAGTCAGAGGTGAGGACGGAGGGAGTCGAACCCTCACGCCTTGCGGCACATGATCCTAAGTCATGCTCGTCTGCCAGTTCCGACACGTCCCCGCGCTTGCATGTTAAATATACAGTAAGCGGGCGAAATTATACTTTGATTTTTCGATTTTGGATTGACGATTCATCAAATTTGCGATTTCAGATTGACGATTTACGATTGACGTGTATAATCCCGCACTTGGTACCTGAAACCTGATACTTGGTACTGGAGAATCCCTTGAGCCGCGTGATCAACCCTGAGAGTGCAGGAAAAGACCGAACTCGTTTGACAAAAGCTATTGTGCTGGCATTGCGTGAACTGGCAAAGCAAAAAGATGTGACTGCTGAAACAAAAGACCTTGCCGCCTTTATTTCCCTGGCTTTGAAGACCATTTCCGAAGGTATCGACGCCTCTGTTTTGGCATGGGAGAAGCGTGACTATTGGGTCAAAGCGGACAAGTTTCGCATGGAGTGGATGTGGTCAGGTCAATACGCTGATAAGATGAAGGTGGCGATCTTCACCAATGACTGGGGCACGATCGCGATGATGATGCCGCAGATCGCGCAGAAATTCAGCAAGATCGAAGTTTCAGATAATCATAGACTTGGCAAGCCGTGGGTGGGGGCGTATCAGCAGTTGACGACGAGGCAGTAGTGGGTAAAGTGATCAGTCAGGAAGTAGAAAAATCTCCGAACAACTCTTCGGAGATTTTTTTGTTATGTTTGTTTTCGTTTTGCCTGCCTCTAGGATTCCGATTCGATGCCTTGTGTTAGCACAGTTTCCTCGGGCGGCTTGGCGAAGGAAGAGATCATGGCGAGAATGACAACCAAAAATAAAACTCCGCCAATACATAAGAAGCCATTCGGTCCAATCAACAGGATCAGATTGGCAAGTCCACGTGCCTTTGCGCTCCCGGTTATGCTTCCCTCGTTAGCCAGACCCTGTGCAAACCAGTAGAAAAAACCTGTCCCACAGGAAACTATCAGGAAAAGTATAACGCCAGACATAGCTACAGTAGATCGGCTGATCGGTCTGGTTTTTCTCTGAAAGCGCGGACCAAGCTCTTGTTGTAGAGCCTTCAATACCCCGTCAGCATTCTCCTTGTTGCAAGTGATGTTGTATTTCTTTTCCCCACCCTGACTTTCAACAGCTGTCACTGTGAGTTGTTCACCGAATAATCTCACAAGTGTGATTTTTTCAAGAGTTACATAACAAATCCTCTGTAAATGATACTTGGCTTTTTCCTTGTAAAGCGCTTGCGGTGTCATTCCCTGGCGGATCTCGCCAGCTACCTTTGAAGCCAGGTTGGGAAGTACGTCGAATGCAAGCAGGCTACCTTTGGACAGGTAAATGATGGTTGCAAATTGTTTACCAGGCATCAGCCAGACTTGCGG
>CAZMQE010000241.1:0-4813 GCA_964568115.1 uncultured Anaerolinea sp. | reverse complement strand
GCCCGGCTTGAAGTTGAATATTTTGGTGATGTACACTACCGCGCCGAGCGTATAGATCACGCCGCCGATGATGAGCCAGGTCAACACCCAGGTGGGGAGAGCTGCCAGCATTTGTCCCGCCGCGCCGACACACATCCAGCCCATGATGATATAGATGCCCGCATTCAACCAGCGCGGCGCGCGGATGTAAAACACCTTGATGATGATCCCAATGATCGCCAGCGACCAGATGATGCTCAACATGCCCCACTTCCAAAAGCCGGTGAAGGCGTTCACGCAAAAGGGTGTGTATGTCCCGGCGATGAGGAAGTAAATTGCGGCATGGTCCACTTTTCGGAAGATTTCCAGCACTTTATCTTTCACTTGCACCATGTGATAGGTGGCGCTCGCTGAAAATAAAAAGATCAGGCTCACGCCATAGATCACCAATGATATGACCTTTGCCGGTGTACCCCAACCCACGATCAATAATGCGATCAAACCGATCAATGCCAGGATGGCTCCCGCCCAATGGGTGAGACTGTTTACCGGTTCACGTAATTTTTTCAACATAGTTTCTTTACTTTCCAAGTGACAGTCACCTTTACGGTGACTGTCACTTTATTGCTAATATGACCAACAACAAGCTTGACTTCACTTGTAACTCTTGTACTTCTACATCAAAACCTGCCTCAACGAACGGCGCTTTCAACTTTTCTTTGACTTCTTCAAGCGGATCCACTGGACTCTGATGCGTGACACGAAACAAAAGTGACATCACGCGCTCAAGCGGCTTGCGTCCCATTTGTAGCGCAACCGGTAGGACGATGAACCTGCCTCCGTCCGAAAGGCATCGCTTCACTTCTGCCAATGTCAGCGGGTCATTGATGTATTCCGCCGGGAAGGTGGCGATGACCGTGTCAAATGCTGAGTCCGCGAAGGGGAGTCTTTGCGCGAGGGCCCGGGCGAGAGTCGCTTTGCCGGATGCGTTGCGTTGGGCGAGGAGTCCCATCGGGGCAGATTCGTCGATCGCAACAGAATCCAAGCCCCGGCTGAGAAGGATGCGCTGCAAGTGACCGGGTCCGTGTCCGATCTCGAGAATGCGAGCCCCTGTCATGAAGGGCAGAATGCTTGAGATCCAGTTTTTCCACTGTCCCACTGAAACCGTCGCCGCAACGAGATCATAGGCAAAGGCGAATTGGTGATATAGAAGTTTGAAGAAAAAACGGAGAAGAATTCTCACAGAGCTGCAAAAAAACAAGGGTTTGACCACAACGCGGTCAAACCCTTGTCGCTTTTCTCGGAAACTTATGCAGGGGTTTCGCCCTGAGCTCCATCTTTCTTCGGCTTGCGAATCGACTCGACAGCGGTTTTGCCGCGTTCTTTCACATCTTCGTAGATGGCTGTGCCGCGTTCTTTGGCGGTGGAGTATGCCTCGGTGCTGCGGGTGCGAACTTCAGCGGCTAATTCTTCAGCACGCTGACGGGCAACTTTGGCAAGTTCTTCAGCGCGGGCACGCGCATCAGCCGCAGCAGCTTCGGCATGAGCGAGCGCTTCTTCAGCGGTGTGCTGGGCTTTATCGCGCAGTTCAATGGATTTATCCTTGATCAATGCGCGGGTCTCTTCGCCTGATTGGGGGGCAAACAGTAATGCTACAACTGCGCCGGTGAGACCACCTACGATGAAGCCGACGAGAAAGGCTCCAAATTCATCATTGTTATCAGACATAGTAATCTCCTTGGGTTTAGGGTTTGTTTTCTTTTATGAGACCTTAAGGGCTTCTAAAATCCTTAGGGTCTAAATCACTATTTTTTCTTGAGACCCATTAATTCTAACATACGGGTCAAGCCAGCCAAATACCCGTTAAGTTTGACCACGGGTTCAACCACGTTCTCGCCCAGAAATTCTGCGGTGCCACGCAGGTTGTTGACCGTTTCGTTCGTGGCTTTGAGGATCGGGCGGACTTCGTTCTGCAACAGGTTGACGAGGCTAGCCAACTGCACGACCAATACGATCAGTGCCACGCCGATGACCAGCGACTCAAGCGCAACGACGATGATGAACACATCGCGGATCTTATCGGTGGGAGTGGCGGGCTGTAACAAGAAGTAGATCGCCACGCCGAGCAAAAGCAACAATATCAAAGCACCAATGCCAACGATGGTCATGGTGCGTTTCATTTGCCGCTCTTGTTCTAGTTGTTCGGCGGTGAGTTGCGGGGTGGCTTCGGGTGTGGGGAGTGGTGTTGCCATGTTTTTATTATAGCATTTTTATTGTTAATTTCTTGTTATAACATTCCGAGCAGTTTCATTTCATGGCGAACAGTCTCTGTCCAACCTTCACTCACCGGTCGAGGGTTGTATCCCAGTTCACGTTTGGCTTTGCTGTTATTGCCGACATAAGTAACTCCAGCAACGATGCGCAAGCCTTCCGATGTGTATTCGTCAGGCATGAGAGCGTCGAAGGGTTTGACCAGAATTGACATAACTTTCATCATCGCTGGTGGAACGGCTGCTGGCGGACGTTTCCCGGCGACTTTGGCTGCAAGTCTGAAGGCTTCCAGTGTTTCGTAGCGTTCACCGCAAATGATATAGCTTTCGCCGATTTTGCCTTTTTCCATGGCTAAAATGTGCCCCGTCACAATATCATCCACATGCGCCCAACATTGCGCGGTTTTTCGCGGCAGCATTGGCAATCGTCCTTTGAATAGATTGAGTAATGATGCTCTGACCGAAGAAGTGTCACCGGGACCATAGATCAAACCTGGTTGCACGATTATCAAAGGTAAACCTTGGGCGATAAATTCCTTGGCGATTTCATGAGCGACTGCCTTGGTTCTGTCATATTCACTGAGGTGTTGTCCAATAAACCGATAATTCTCGTCTGCCAAATGACCCTGCGTATCGGAGTTGATCGCCAACGTACTCGTATAAACGCCCTTGGGGATTTTCAATTCCTGCATCAGTTCCAGCACGTTACGCGTACCCTGAATATTGACTTGTTCGCCGCCGCTCTTATCCTTCGTGCCGACCTTGTACCAGCCCGCTACGTGATAGACACCGTCTACGCCGGTCATCGGCTCACGCATGGACTCTTTATCGGTTACATCGCCTTTGAATAATTTCACGCCAAGTGCCTGCAAGTCCCTGGCTTTTTCGATACTGCGCACGGAAGCGAGGACTTCATGCCCGGCTTCTCGTAGTTGCCTTGTAAGTACGCCGCCCACAAAGCCTGTTGCCCCAGTAATAAAGTATTTCATGTGTGATTACTCCTTATCCTTTGACTGAGCCAAGTGTAACAAGAAAGTTCTTGACTAGGCAACCTGTTCCGGTTATTATAGCATCACAACCGACCGTTCGGTAGGGAGCATCCATGACCAGAGAAGATATTCTCGAAGCCGCCGCGCAAGTCTTTCGTCAAAAGGGTTTTCACGGCGCATCCATGAACGATATTGCCGAGGCTGTCAACTTGCAAAAAGCAAGTTTGTATCATCATGTCTCCTCCAAGCAGGAGATCCTGTCCGAGCTCCTTGATCGCGCCTTGCAATTGCTTCTTGAAAGAATTTCCGCGATCACAGTCCAAAACATTTCCGCCGATAAAAAACTCCATTTGATGATCTGCGAATATCTGCAGATCCTGATCGAGAATGTCGATCTTGCCGCAGTTTTGCTTTTTGAACATCGTGCGCTCGAGCGACGTCAACAATCTCGTCATATCCCTAATCGCGATAAGTTTGAAGCGTTATGGAAAGAAGCTCTCGCAGAAGGGGTACGTACCAAGCTTTTTAATTGTGATGATCCCGGGCTCACTACCCGCGCTTTGCTCGGTATTATGAATTGGACGATCACCTGGTATCGCCCTGATGGCGAAAAGTCTGTTGAGCAGATCGCAGATAATTATTCAAAACTGCTTCTCAATGGATTGCTCAAATGAGTGCAAAAGGTTCCTTTGCCGTTTTTGAAACATCCAGTGGAGCGCAGATCCATCGCATTCCGCTTGAGGCATTTCCCAAATTCTGGGTATACGCCTATCTGGTTCAAAACGGCAAAGACCGCATCCTGATCGATTGCGGTTCAGGCACAGAAGCATCTCACAAGAATTTATTGGAAGGCTTGGAACAGGCGGGACTTCAACCTTCAGACTTAACTCATATCCTCATCACACACGCCCATATTGACCACTTCGGCGGACTCTCCAAACTAAAACCACTGACCAACGCCAGGATCGGATGTCATGAACTGGATTTGCAAACGGTCGCGCATCACGAAGCCAGACTTGCGCTCATCAGTCGCCGCCTCGCTTCTTTCCTAGCCGAAACCGGTCTCGCTGAAGAGACGCGTGATCAACTCCTCAACATTTACCGTTTCACGAAAGCCATCTACCAATCCGTTCCCGTGGACTTTGTCTACGAAGAAAAGAGCGTTGCTGGTTTTGAGTTGATCCACTTACCTGGACATTGCCCGGGTCACGTGGCGTTGCGTCTGGACGATGTCATCTTCTGCGGCGATATGGTTGTAGAGGGCGTCACGCCGCATCTCTCACCAGAATCCATCAATCCCTACAGCGGACTCGACCACTACCTTGCTTCACTTACCCGACTTCAACACTGGGCTCACGGTGCCCGTTTGATCTTGAATGGTCATGACGATGCCATCACAGATCTGCCAGCTCGTATCGAAGCTACCCATAAGAACATTATTCGACGTGTAGGTGATGCCATCACCGCATTATGCAAACCCCTGACGATTGCGGAGGTATGTACTGCCATCTATGGTGAATCCGGCGGCTACAACCTTTTGCTCATGATCGAAAAGACTGGCGCGTATATTGAATA
>CAZMQE010000240.1:0-4834 GCA_964568115.1 uncultured Anaerolinea sp. | reverse complement strand
GCAAAAATAAAGGGTGACCTTTGCGGGTCACCCTTTCGGTTTACTGTTTCTTGTCCTTATCCGTTTTCCCGGTCATACTCTTGCGAATTTCAGCTCGCAATTGTTCGGCTTCATCAGAACGTGCGCCTTGCGCTTCTTTGGAGAGCGCGCCGAAACGATCGGAGAGCAGCATGGTCAGCAGGGCTTCCATAATGTTGCCTGAGCCGCCATCTTTGGTGGCGCCAACAACCACGCGCGGAACCACATCCACCTTCGATTGTTCAACTGCCTCAGAGAAGCGGTTAAGCACCTGTTGTGTCACCTGGAATTGCGGTCCACCATACGCGCGGACCTGTTCCTCAGTGGCGAGCGCCTGCGCGATACCGATGCGCGCGATCTTCTCAGCTTCGGCTTCGGCCAGTGCACGGATCTGTGCCGCCTGTTGAATGGAGCGCTGGTAATCGGCTTTACCCTGGTTCGATTGAATTTCAATGTTCAATTCAGCCTGTGTCATGCCGGTCTGCATTTGGGTACGGGACTCGGCTTCACGGAGTTCACGTTCCTTAATTGCAGCTTTCTCCTGGCGGTCGTAAGTTTCAATTTGTTCTGCGGCGATCTGGCGCGAACGTAACTGGGTAAGAATGGTTTCAATTTGAACATCGCCCGCAGGGGATGACGGTGTGCCGATCAGCACTTCCTCAAGCTGCAGGTTGTAATGTTCGAACTTTTCCTTCATCTCCTTGCTTGAGATTTGTTGAATTTCACTGCGCTCCTGCAATAGTTGGATCAGGGTGCGTGTCTGACCGACGTTCTTAAAGTAGGCTGCCACCATCGGGTCGAGGGTTTGTTCTACAAGGCGTTTGATATCGCCGAAACGTTGAATAACCAGCGGAGCTTTTTTATAGTCAATGTGCACGACCACCGAGAGCGGCAGGGATGGTTCGAACGCATCTTTGGTGATGAGCGAAACTTCGCTGAGGTTCTCATCGAACTTGTGTGCGCCAGTCTGGTTGCGGATCCATTTGAGGATGAAGTTGGTGGTGGGTACTGCAACCACTTTGCCCGCATAGGTGTTGAACGCATATTTGCCGGGCATCAGCGCCTCTTCCCAGACACCGCGTTTGCCGCGTGACACCAACTCGCCGTGGCGATAATCTATGCCTGAAAGGTCTTCGCCAGTTTCGCCGGTGTAAGAGACAACCACACCCACATTACCTACTTCGATGACCGTCTTCTGGATCATTTCAACAGTGGCAAACAGGCGGTTGACATAATAGGTGCCTTCGACCAATACCTGTAATTGGCGACCACGGAAACCACCAGCTTTGAGGAATTTGTCGGGGTCTTGGA
This sequence comes from uncultured Anaerolinea sp., assembly GCA_964568115.1. GTDB lineage: Bacteria > Chloroflexota > Anaerolineae > Anaerolineales > Villigracilaceae > Defluviilinea. The sequence goes on along the minus strand of CAZMQE010000240.1, from coordinate 3,505 downwards.
ATTTGTTGTGATAGGTCTCGGCATTCTTCGAGTCATCGCCAACAACGGGAGCGATAATCTCGCCCTGCGCAAGCGAAGGACCATCATGGACGGTGGCGATACCGATCTTGTCGTCGGTATCTTTGATGATCACCGGTACAAAACCGCCGCGCTCGGAAATCACCTGCGCCATGCCTTGAATGGTCTGCATTTCATCACGGCTGAGCGGCAGGGAGTAAATACGCTCGTCGGTCAGTACAATGAACTGCATCAGGTTGATGGCATATGTACCTTCACGCAAAACTCTGCGCTGCGGTCCGCGTTGACCGCCATCCTTGAAAAAGGCTTCCACATCCTGAAAGTCGAACGCCGTTTCATTCGATGCCAGAGCCTGGGTCGGTTCGAGTAATTTACCGTCACGTGCAAAGATATAGCCGATCTTGCCCTGCGGAATGGTCACTAGCGGCGCCATGCGCACCACATATTGAATGGGCATCAGGTAATGCAGACCACCGCGCAAGACCTTCGGTTGAAAACCCGCTTCGCCGCCCAGTGCGATAAAACCGCTCTTTACCGAACCGCTGAAACTGAAGCGTTTCTCCACGATACCGATGCGGGTGTTGGGAATATAACGGATACCCGAAAGTAGAATCAGAACTACAATGCCCCCTAAAACCAGAACAGCACCAATTAGATATGGCATTTTGACCTCCTTTGGTCACAAATATACTTACGAGTAAAGACCCTAAAGGTTTTATAAACCTTTAGGGTCTTCGATACTACTCCTCCGCGATTACGATGACTTTATCTTCAGCTGTAAAGACAACCTGACCGGACTTTTTGGGATTGGTATGTACGCCATACGCTTTACCCGCATCGCCCGCTTCAGCCTCAAGCCGGTAGCCGATCGCGGTTTGCCCGCGCCTCTTCGCCGCCTCGATCACGGTGTAAAAGTTCACAGGTTCCCCAAGCGCCACATAATCACTGATGGGTTTGAGATAGATCTCAGAGCCTTCGGGGTCGAAGATGTCTGTGAAGACATCATAGAGTTCGGCGTTCTCGGAAATCTGCGACATCATCAAGCTGACCAGATGTTCGCTGACGATGAAATCATCTACTTGAGTTGCTTCAGCTAATTCACGGTTGCGCAGGTCGAGCATTTCACTGACGATGGAGAAGGGTGTTTCATCCTTCTCAGCCATATCGCGCAAGTGCAGCAATGTGACGAGGGTCTTCGCGTCCGCTTCTTGTGGTTCAAGGGTGTTATATGCCAGCACGATGACATGGTCATAGTCCTGGACGTTGAGGGTATTCAACAGGTCACGGTCGGTGGTTTCGCCTTCCAGCACCACCAGTTTCTGATTCTTCAGTTTGCCGCCTTGGGCAGTCACCTGCTTTTCGATGTTATAGACATCGGCAACCACTGTGACCTGTGAACCCTTGGGTACGTAGTTATCCAGCTCATGCACGATGGTCGTGCCGCTGCGGTTCCAGCCGAGGATGAGACACTTCTCAGGCTGGGGTTTAAGCGGGACACTGTTCGAGCGAATGGCAGCTTCCTTGACTTGAATCAGGCTCGGGCTGGAGAGACGAATCGTGTCATCATCCGCAGAAATGGCAAAAATCTGGTCATCCGCTTCGATGAGTGCATCCATCGGCGGGTTGAGCAGAATGCGTCGATCTGCTTTGCGAATACCCATCACGGATGAATCTTCATAAGCCAACAGCGCATCACCATAGGTTTTGCCGGTAAGCGCGGGTTCGTTTTTGAAATAAATTTCATCGCCGCCGAAATCCATCAACTCGGTGTACACCACGGAAAGACCCGATTGCCGCGAAGTCTGGGCGACGATGCGCGCGATCAGGTCGCCGGTGAGGATGGCTTGCACGTTATCGTTTGCACCAACCAACTTCAGCACGGGTAGATTCTTGGCATGGCGGATCTGGGTGATGATGTGATATTTTTCGGCGCGGCGGTTGGGATTGTTCGTGATCGCCAATACGGTCTTGATGACATCGGTATCAGGATCGTTATTTTCCGGCGGCAGAACGATAATGGATTTTGCCTGATGCGGGCTGGCGATCTCAAGATCGTTCGGGTCAATGGGACTGCCGTTGCGGCAAATGATGCGCGTTTTGCCGCGCACCTCAACCCGCTCGCGGATCTCATCTTCCATCTCGACCTTGTCTTTATCAGCCATCACCACAATGCGGGCGTTGTTCTGGTTTTCATTCGCGATCATCAACTCGTTCAACACGGTGAAGATCTGTGGCGACCAACCCAACACAAGGCTGTGATTATTTTCAAGCACCTGTGAGCGTCCCTTGCGCAGGCGGTCCATTTGATCTTCGAGCCCGTTGCTCAAGACGCCGATCAACGCGCTGACGACAAAGATGCCGCCCAGCGTGACGAACAACATCACGAGGCGAAAGCCTGTGCCGGTATCGCCGCCCATGGTGCCCGAGTCGAGCGTGCGCATCAGGCTTTCCCAGGCAGCTTCCCCAAATGATAGTGGCTCGCTTCCAGCTTCCTGCACAAACTCTGCGGTTGAAATGATCGCACCGGCGATGAAGACAACGATCAACGAAAGCAGGAACAACATCCCCACCATGGCGGGTGTGCCACGTGACATGATGTTATCGAAACGATATTTGAACTTCTGACGAAATGATGGTTGCATAAAACCTCCAGGAATTATTTTGTTTGATTATAGGATTGTTTTTGCCGGTTGCCAACCACAGTTTTGATAGTGTAATGCTGGCGGTTGAGCAGCAGCATGTGCCTGGTGCATGAAATTGGACAATTGACTCCCATCGGATTTTGCCTATACTTGATTTTTATAGCAAAGGAGATTCCCATGACCACAAAATTCACCTGGTATGGACACGCCACCCTCGGACTCGAAACCGGCGGATATAAGATCCTCGTCGATCCCTTCTTCAGCGGGAACCCTGCCGCTTCTGACTCAGCCGAAGCTGTCGAGGCGGACTTCATCCTCATCAGCCACGGACACGGTGACCACGTCGGCGATGCGGTTGCCATCGCCAAACGGACGGGTGCCACGATCATCAGCGTCAACGAGATCGCGGTCTGGTGTGGGGAGCAGGGCGTCAAGTCACACGGACAGCACCTCGGCGGCGGCTTCAAACATCCGTTTGGCTATTTGAAGTTGACGCTGGCGTTACACGGCTCTGCCTTGCCCGATGGCTCGAATGGCGGCAATCCCTGCGGCTTTTTGCTGACCACCAACGACGGTCAGAAAATTTATCTGGCGCAGGATACCGGTCTGTTTGGCGATATGAAATTGATCGGCGAAGAGGGGCTTGATTTTGCGGCAGTACCCATCGGTGATAATTTCACCATGGGACCCGATGATGCTTTACGCGCGGTAAAGATGCTGCAACCGAAAGTTGTTGTTCCCATCCACTACAACACCTGGGGCTTGATCGCACAAGATGCGAATGCCTGGGCGGAGCGTGTGCGGAAAGAGACGAGTGCCAAGGCTGTGGTCTTGAAACCGGGGGA
>CAZMQE010000239.1:0-4835 GCA_964568115.1 uncultured Anaerolinea sp. | reverse complement strand
CGATACCATTGTCTCTGACATAGAAGATCGGTTTGTTATTTTCTTCGCCCTGCTGCCCGATCTCGATACGCGGATCGGGTTGATCGCCCATATATTTGGCGGCGTTCTCGAGCAGGTTTTGCAGAACCTCTATCAGCCGCTGACGATCTCCATGTACAGCGGGCAGGTTCGGCTGAGGTTGAAGCGTGATGTTGTGCGATGCGAGGCGTCCGTGGATGTTATCCAGCGCGGCTTGTATCAATTCGTTGAACGCTATCGTCTCCGGCGCGTTCATCATGCGACCGATGCGCGAGAGTTCAAGCAGTTCGCTCAAGAGGCGGTGCATCTTATCCACGGCTTCGTCGATGCGCATGACATCTTTGTGGACATTTTCCTGTTTGCCGTCGAAGATATCCTTTTCAAGAAATCCGAGAAAACCTTTAATGGTGATGATCGGAGCTTTGAGATCGTGCGAGACGGTGTAGGTGAATTGTTCGAGTTCATTGTTCTTGGCTTCAAGATCAGTGATCAATTTTTCGCGCTCCCGCTCAGCCCGCTGGCGTTCGGTAATATCACGGACGAATGCCACGATCGCCTGTCCATTGATATATTCAAGCAGCCTGGCGCTGACCTCCACCGGAAAGCTGGAACCATCCTTTCGGCGGTACCTTGTTTCGAAGATCAAGCCGTTGTTTTCACGCACCAGTTCCACCCGGGCAAGCCAGACATCCAAATTCGCGATATGGGCAGCGATATTGGTCACAGCCATTCCGCTCAACTCGGCGTGAGTATAACCAAGCATCGTGCAGGCTCGGCCGTTGAAATATTGATAGCGACTCGTAGCAGGGTCAATAATAAAAATGGCATCATTGGATTCGTCCATGATGTTTTTAAATTGCTGCAAGACTTCGTTAGCCTGGCTGCGTTCAGATTCAACCCGCAGGCGGGGGGTGATGTCACGCAGAATGCCTTCATGGAAAATGATCTGCCCCTGCGCATCGTGCATATAGTGACTGTGGTCTTCCACCCAAATTTCCGAGCCATCTCTACGTTTCATGCGGTAGGTATATACATCGTCGCCCTGCGTTTCAACGATCGTGTTGAGGCGATCCTCCGGAGAAAAATACATGGCGGTGGGAATGTCGATTGCAAGCATGGCTTCCCGGCTTTCGTAACCAAACATTTTGACCATGGCGGGGTTCACATCCAGGAATCTGCCTGCGTGGGTGGAGCGATAGACGCCATCCAGGATACCGTCGAATAAAGCGCGGTAGCGTGCCTCACTTTCGCGCAGGGCTTCATCGGCGAGCTTGCGCCTTGTAATATCTTCCACCGTGCCTTCATAAAACAAAAGATTGCCCTGTTCATCGCGGATTCCCTGAATGTTCATGGATGTCCAAAATGTCGAACCATCCTTGCGGTAATCCAGAGATTCAAAATATCTGATCTGTTCGCCTTGTGCTATACGCTGGCGCAAGGAGAGCCGCAATTGCGGGTCGACGTAAAGCTGCACGGCAATGTCCGTCACCGAATTGATCATATCCTCCGGTGAATCGTAGCCGTACATGCGCGCCATGGCTGGGTTGACATTTACGAAGCGACCGTCGGTTGTGCTTTGGAAGATCCCATCGATGGCATTCTCAAAGATGTTACGGAATTTTTCTTCGGTAAGTTTGCGCTCCTGCAATTCTGCTTGTAAAAGAACCGAACTATGAAACAGCGACTCGGTCACCAAACCCACCATGATTGCCGTCAAGATCAGGATGATCGAAACCGAGAAGAAATCCCCGATCACGCTGCGCACCAATATGGTTGGTGTGTAAGCGCCAGATAGTTCGCCAAAGACCAGCCAGGCAACGCATAGAATGTTGTACAGCGTGATGATCACCATGGTCCGTTTTTGAGTCACGAGGCTGGCAACGATGAGGATGGCAGGATACCCAATGATGCTAATCTGGTGAATCCCCAGACCAGTGGTCGCCATCAACGTGATCAAAGAGATGAGGGTTACAGCCAGAATGATGGCTGTCAATTCGAATTTTTTGTGTCGAATGCCATATAAGGATGCAATCACAGGCAGGATGCCGATGGCAAGGAACGTAGCTTCAAGGGTATTGTTTACTGAAAGGACAATGAATATACCCGCGATGAGTCCCATCGATATTAACGCGATGAACCAATGAAAAATGGTTGTGATGAGTTGGATGTTCCCATAGGCTTCCACGATGGGAAGCGGTTTTGTATTTTGATCGGTGGATAATCCTGTCATATACATGTTCCTTGTATCAACCTATTTTGGCAGGTAGACACAATCATTGTACCGCGTGTTATCGGGAGGGCGAATCAAAAAGTGCGGACTTATATCCGCACTTACATTTGATGCCATAGACAGGGTTTTTGTAATCTATCGTATGAGGAGGGTGAAATAAAACATGGAGTCTTGCTTCACAATGATTTTACCTCCCGTTTCGCAGGAATAAAAAAGGGCGGACATAAGTCCGCCCCAAGGCTTTGAATTTTCTAAAAAGGTTTAAAGATCATCAACCACAGTACAACCATGGGAATACCATAACCGACCAAAGCCCACTGAGTCGGGTTGATCTTTTTGAGCAGTGCCGCCACTTCTTCAGGGCTGGCAGGCGGCTCGGCAGGGAAATCCTTTGAACCGATCATGTAAGGCAAACCGACCAGGCGGCGCAATTGCTTGAATTGTTTTTCATTAACCAGACCCATCCAACCCACAACGAATAAGATCAAAACGATGGAAAGCCAGATATAGACCTTGCCCCAGATGTGGATGAGAAACGGCATCACCAGCCCAGTCAAGCCCATCGCAAGAAATGCGATGATATAAACGAGAAAGGTTGACTGTGAAAGATCAAGCATCGCACGGATGCGGGTGTAGTCAGTCTCCTTGCGGACTTTGAACACCATCGCTGCAGCAGCACCATGTGCCAGGAAGAATGTGATCGCCGATAAAACGTGCAGGAAGACAAGCCAACGAACAAGCATGGGATTTTTTCTCCTTTACTGATAAGCTGTTTTTTTAAACACAAGAACATTAGGAGTGTTTCGGTTGAGAAATAAAAAGGCTGACAAACATCAGCAGCCTTTGGTGACTACGTTTCCAGTATCATTTCATTGTCCCTAATACAACACCAGAAAATCCTTGAAGACGTTTTCAATCAGCGCTTTGTCACCTGAGAGGCTGGCGCGCTGCAGCCCTTCTTCGTAGGAGAAACGCCCTGAGACGAAGATGTTGAAATCGAGCGCATCCATTTCCATTTCAGCGACTGGCTTACCTTTGCCGATCTGCCATGTGCCGCCCGCGATACCGGTCAGCGATAGCGTGATGGCTTGACCGTTGAGTCTTTTGTTCAGTTTTTTGGCTGTATCTAAAACCACCAGTTCCACAATGCGACCGTCGTGCTCGCGGGTCTGCTCGAAGGGACGGCTGGTGGCGCGGCAGATGTCGAGGCGGTGCATCCAGGTGTCGCGGCTGTGGATGATCCACATGAGATGGCGGATGGACATGAATCCGCCAACGGGATGCGGGGTGGCAATCCACTTGATGGCGTTGAAACCGTACGCCCAATTGTGTGCGGCGACTTCACCGATCTGTTTCAACTCAGCAATCAACTCTGCGGGCGTTTTATCCGCGCGTTCGCCAACTTGCAGATCATTGATCGCATCTTCAGGTAATTGACCTGGCTTGGGCTTGCTGGTGTATTGACGGAGCATTTCCTTGTAGCTTGTGCCACTGGCGTATCCGCCTGCTTGATGCGCCACCATGTCATGCACATTCCACGCAGTGCAAGCAGTGGGTTTGGACCAATCGTCAGCGTGGAGGGACTCTACCAGAGTCATGAAGCGACTCAGGGCGGTGGTCAGGAGGCGATGGGCTTCATCCGCATGGGTGTAGGGAATGGATTCAGCGTTGGCAAGGGTCGAAGGGGAAATAGCAGCGTTCATTATGATTCTCCTTTGAGGGGCATGGCTTGTTCAAGGATGGATAAGACAACGGGAATTAGAGAACCGAAACGTCCCTGCCCGGTGGGAAGATGCGGCTCGTTTGCAAGATGCATGGCGGTGAGACCGTGAGCGATGGCGATGACCGTATCGATGATCTGTTGACCGGTGAGTTTGGTGTTCAATTGCTTTTTAAATTGATTGGCGTGCTGATAGGTTTGGTTGAGGATGCCGAAACTTAAGGCGAGGCTTTCTTGGGAAGGGACAAAGCCAGGCACGGGGCGTTCAAAACAGAGTTGATACAGGTCGGGGTTTTCCAGCGCGAAGGACATATAGCCCTCGATGTAGATACGCAGTTCGTCATGTAGACCTGTGGAGGTCTGCGTCAATTCCTTGATATGTGCATCGAACATCGTGAAGCCAAGGCGGAAGAGCCTATCGTAAATTTCAGCCTTGCTAGAGAAGTAGTTGTAGAGGGATGGAGCGCGCATGTCCATGCGGCGGGCGAGTTCCTGCATGGAGAGGGCGGCGACGCCTTCTGCGCGCATGATGGCGCGGGCGGCATCAAGGATGGCTTGGGTCGCGGCTGCGCGGTTGCGTTGTACACGGGGGGAGGTGGGGTTGGACTTTTTCATTTATCTAATATTATTAGTTTTTTCTAATTATATTAGTTTAAAGTGTTTTGTCAAGATATAACAAGTGCCAGTCACCTGCTAGGTGACTGGCACTTGGGTCTACCGCTTGTAATCGGACCAGTTGCCGATGTACAGCCTGGCGACATTATCGCCCACGCAGGAAATATATCAACCGGTCAAACCCTGTCACTCTTCAAAATAAGAGGCAACCCGATTTCTGCCCATTCGCTTGGCTGTGTACATGGCTTGATC
>CAZMQE010000238.1:0-4836 GCA_964568115.1 uncultured Anaerolinea sp. | reverse complement strand
AGCATTGTGCGTTCCACGGCTCGTGAATATTTGTGGCCCTATCAACGCGATGCCATTAGCATTGTCCCCGCGGCGCTTGGTGATCTGTCGCAAGCCATTGGTGCGGCGTTGTCCGCTTTGTATAAAGCCAGATCGTAATACTTGCTATTGCTATAAACGAGTCTGAAATATAAAAAGTGACAGTCACCTTCAAGGTGGCTATCACTTTTTATATAGAATTGTCGAGGCTCAACTACTTCTTCATCGGCTTCGCCATTTCCTCTTTCACTGTGTGATACAAATTCTCTGCTTTCAACTCGCTGAGCGCATAGCATGGCGCTTTGAGGTGATTCGCCAGTTGTTGCGCGAGTCCCTGATCGAAGGCGGCGTGTTCCATGTTGATGACCACGCTCTTTACTTTTTCGTGCGCGATCAGTTCCGCGAATTTATAAGATTCTTCTTGTGGAGGTAAGGCGCCGATCGAAACATTGCCTGCGCCATCGGTCAACACGATGAGCAGTGGCTCCACATCGGGGTGGTGTAATTTTTCCATATGCAATACATCGGTAGCGAGGAACAAGCCTGCCGAAAGCGGAGTCTTGCCGCCGACGGGGATGTCCATCAGTGCGCGTTGAGCAAGTTGTACAGAGTTAGTGGGGGGCAATACGAGCGTCGCGCGGTCTTTTTGGAAGACGATCAATCCCACGCGGTCACGGCGTTGATAGGCATCCGTGAGCAATGACAATATCGCGCCTTTGGTGGCGTTCATGCGCTCGGCAACCGCCATTGACCACGAAGCATCCACCAAAAATAAAACAAGATTCGCCACGCGCTTCACGCGGATCTTGCGTTGCAAGTCCGATGATTCGATGGCGAATGCTAGTCGTTTGCGTTTTTCAACGCGTTGTTTTTGAAATGGCGCCGCAGCACGGATCGTGGCATCAAAAGCGATGTCATCTTTCTTGTTGCCTGCGGGGCGTGCCTTGATATAACGTCCGTGTTTGCGTTCGGTCTTGGTAAGCGAACGTCTGCCCGCGTGTTTACGTGCGAGTTTATCGAGCGGCGTGTTCAACTTACGCGGCTGGAACTTCTCGCCAGCCTTGACCTTCTGTCCGCCTTCCCACCAATTTGCATTCGTGTTCGCGAACACATCCTGCGGCATCGGCTCGGGCTTGCCCTCCTGCGGACCCTCATCACGCTCATCTTCGAGTTTTAAGTTTTTTTTTCTTCGGATTTGCCTTCTTGCGATTCGGACTCTTCAGACTCCGCTTCGCTCGGGACCGATTGGCCTGCCAGCTGCTCGATGCGCTCTTGCAACTGCTCGGTCGTCATCTCAGCCTGCTGGAAGGGTGTCCGCTTGATGCGGTGGGGGAGAGCCAACTCGGCGGCAAGCGCGATATCGTGGTCGTTGATCTTTGTGCGACCTTCGAAGGCTGCTTGCGCACGGGCGGCTTTGAGGATTACCAAATCCGCGCGGTGACCATCAACGTTTAATGATGAAGTCAACGCAGCGATGGAAAGCAGGTCGCGGCTGGTGTGAGTCACCTGGCTGACGAGTTCGCGTCCACGCTCGATCTTGTGTGAGAGTTCTTCTTCTTTGGGCATGAACGTATTGCGGAAGGAATCCGCATCTTGTTCGAAGCCAAGGTTGCGTTCCATGATGCTGACGCGTTCACGCGCATCGCGGATACCGACGATATCGACAGAGAGGGCGAAGCGATCAAGCAATTGAGGCCGCAGTTCGCCTTCCTCAGGATTCATCGTCCCGACAAGAATGAAGCGCGCAGGATGGGTGAAGGAGATGCCTTCGCGTTCGACCATGTTGACGCCCATCGCGGCGGAGTCCAAAAGCACATCCACCACATGGTCATCGAGTAGGTTCACTTCGTCAATGTAGAGTAATCCACGATTGGCGCCCGCGAGAATACCGGGCTCAAAGTGGCGTTCGCCTTTTTGAATAGCTTGTTCGATATCGAGCGTTCCGACCACGCGATCTTCGGTGGCAGAGACGGGCAGGTTCACGAAGGATGTGGTGCGTACATGGAACGGAGGATTCTTTCCATCAAAACGTTCTTTACATTCGGTGCACCAGGTGTTGGGTTTATTCGGGTCGCAGCCAAAGCGGCAATCATTCACAACATTAACTTTGGGAAGCAACGCCGCTAAAGCACGCGCCGCCGTGGATTTGGCAGTACCGCGTTCACCGCGGATCAATACGCCGCCGATGCGGGTATCGACAGCATTCAAGATCAGCGCACGTTTCATGCGCTCTTGTCCTACAATGGCAGTAAAGGGAAAAATAGGTGGCATGTATTATTAACTCCGAAGGGTGATTATAACGCGTGATTCAAGATTGTGTGAAAAATAAAAAGTGACAGTCACTTTTATGTGACTGTCACTAGTTTGTGCCCCCACGGGGATTCGAACCCCGGTTTTGACCTTGAAAGGGTCGCGTCCTGGGCCCCTAGACGATGGGGGCGGCACTATTGAAGCGGGCGGGATTTTATCATCGCACCCTATAATGGTCAAGCGTTAATTGTGAATTGAAGGGTAATTATTCCTAGCCGGTTGCGCCGGGCACTGTGGGTGGTTTTTCTTCTTTGGCGCGTTGATTGAGCAGTGCCAGCATATCGATCTTTTCGCGATTAAAAAGGATGCCCGGGCTTTCGACTTTAAGATTAGGGATGAGGATGGCGGTCAATGCAGCATCGTAAAGCGGGATAAAGTTGCGGGTTTTATCAGAGATCAATGTGACGAAGTCAAAACGACCAACCACTTCCAGTTTGCCTTCGATCTCGTAGACACTGGTTGTAAGGCGAGCCGGAACACCAGCCACGTTCGAATATCCACCGCGCACAACCGCAGTGGGACCGAGGTCTTCACGGCGTGCAGCACACACGGCAAAGATCTGTGACTTCACCAACCGTACTACTTCAAAGTGATCCACCAACTTGGTGGGCATGTGGATGCGTGCCAGGCGGGCGTCCTGGATCTCGAGATGAGATTTGGTGGTGTCATTTAAAATGCCCATAATGCCGTTTGTGGAAATCATGATCTTGCCCACAACGCGATAGCCCGCGATATATACATCTGCGGGTAAAAAACGATAGGTACGTTGTGATGCATCCATAGTGTTTCTTTTCTTGGGGTGTTAATCAAGCATGAGCGGCGGGACGTTTCGTTTTTGGCGACCAGGCTGAGGCGTCCGTTTGACGCGGCGGGTGGGATGTCCTGCTTCAGGGTTGAGGAGCATGCTTAGCCAGGCGATGGCGCTTTGGTCGTATTCGCGTTTGCCGCACATATCGCATACCCAAGCCGGAAAATTTGGGACGGTGACGAGTTCTTCACCAAGCCAGGTGAAATAGGTGATATGCCGGATGTGCATATTGCCAGCCGGGCATTCATTGCATGGCAGTGATTTTGGGTTATGAGCTGAATTCAAGGCTTTCATTTCAATAGCTCTATTCTTGAGTGGTGAATACTTCCTCAGTATGATTGATGATCTGCCATTCGGGTGGGGGCCAATAAATGAGCACCGATTTGCCAATGACGTTTTCGAGCGGTAACAAGCCCCATTGATGTGAATCGCGTGAGTCGTTGCGATTATCGCCGAGTACGAAGAGATACCCGTCGGGGACGGTCCATTCTCCATAATAAAGCGGATCTTGGGCGATGTAGGTTTCCTGCAATTTGACGCCATTGATGGTCACACTGCCATTGCTGATGTTGACCGTTTCACCTGGTAAGCCAATGACACGTTTGATGAGGTCCTGTCCATTATCCGCGGGCAGGCTAAAGACGATGATGTCACCGCGTGCAGGTTGACCGGTTTTGTATGCCAGCCGGTTAATGAGGATGTATTCGCCGTTTTGTAAAGTGGGCGTCATGCTAAAACCATCCACACGGACGCGCGCCGAGAGGGCATTGATGCCAAAATAAAGTACCACGGCAAGCACAATGGTTTCTAGAATATCCAACCCGAAGCGTTTCCAATCATCTTTATGCTCAGATTGGGTTTCAGGCTGTGCCTCAGGTTGTATTTCAGGTTGGGTTTGGGGTTCGAGCTGCGGCTCGAATTGCGGTTCAAGATGGGTTGATTCCAAAATAACTCCTGAAAAAGATTATACTGCTTTTTAGATTGTGCCAGACCATCCTTAAGATGGAGTTAATATGCTGTAAGGTAGGGTAAAACAGCCTAGGCTTTGGAATTGTCTTCGTATTTTGCCCAGTTGCGAATGAATTCAGCTTGTTCACGCGTTTCAGGTGAACGCAGGTGGATCTGGCTTTTGGGGACGGTTTGCCACCATTCTGCCAGTTGACGTAATGCCTCTTCGCCGGTTTTCCCCCGTCTAACCAGATAACAGCCCACGGTGGTGCCGGTGCGCCCGATGCCGCCCCAGCAATGTAGATAGATCTTGCGTCCAGCTTGCAGCTCGGCATCGATGGTATTGAGAATGGTCGTCATGTGCTCGGGTGTGGGCAAGCCGAAATCGCCGATCGCAAAGCGTTTATGTTGTACTTCCACTTCGTAAAGTTTTGCTTCATCCATCAAGGTGCGGATGTAGGCGATCGTCTCATTGGGTTTGGTCAGGTCAATAAAGGTGTTAAAACCAGCCTGGATGAGTGCATCGATACGCAGGCGGGTCAGTTCGTTGTTAAATTGAGCCGGGTATTCTCCGGCAAGCAAGCGACCGGGTTCAACCCAGTAGGATTCGGGGATGGGGCGGGTTAGATCTTTCATATCAACTTTCTTATGCTTTTGTTCCATTCCATCGGGTGCTTAGCCCCTGATGGAGCGATGCTTATTCCTGGAATTCAACACAGATTCTATCCAGAATCTGCGCCCGTAGTTCAACC
>CAZMQE010000237.1:2867-4978 GCA_964568115.1 uncultured Anaerolinea sp. | reverse complement strand
GCTTCGTACTTGGTCATCAATTCCTGCGCATCATACGGACCGTAGAACGGCTTGCCCGTGGAATCATTTCCGGGCCCTGCATGATCGCGTCCCACGATGAAGTGGTTCGCGCCGTGGTTGCGGCGGATGATGGCGTGGAGGATGGCTTCCTTGGGTCCAGCCATGCGCATGGCGAGCGGGAGCAGGCTGAGCATGGTGCTCTTCTGATCGTAATGATTATCCACCAATGCCTTATATGTGCGGACGCGGGTATAGTGATCCACATCACCGGGCTTGGTCATACCAACGACCGGATGAACGATCAACGAGCCGTTGACTTGCGCGGCAGCGCGTTTGGTCAGTTCTTCGTGGATGCGGTGTAGGGGGTTGCGGGTTTGGAACGCGACAACGTTGTCATGTCCCATGTCTTCGAGCATCGTGCGCACCTGTGCAGGCGTGTGGCGCAAATTGACGAAGTCATAATACTTGGGGAGGTTGACGACCTTCAATGGACCGGAGATACAAACCTTGCCCCAGCGTCCCATTTCGGAAACCATCGGGTGCTTGGAGTCAGTAGTGCCATAGGCGTGCGCGGCTTCAACCTCAGCATCCCAGTGATAGACTTCTTCGAGCGTCATCACCGCGATCAGATCAAAGTTGGCGCTGCGCAAAGCAAGTTCTTCGCCCACGGTCGGCAGTTCTTTCGGGTCAGCGGTCAGCGTGATGGGTAGGGGAAAGAGCGTTCCATCGGCGAGACGCATTTCTTTGAGCACGCGATCGTAATCGGCCTTGCCCATGAACGTGGTCAACGGGGAAAATCCGCCGGTGGCGATCAATTCCAGGTCACAAAGATTGCGCATGGTGATCTTGATGGATGGCAGTTTTCCAGCGCGCGCCAACAGTTCTTCGCGCTCCTTGCCTTCCACGACCAAATTCACCAGTTTGCCCCCGTAAGGGGTGATAAGCTTTGCTTTTGACATAAATACTCCTTATTTGAAACAGATCAACTCTGTAAAGATTTCAGACACAAGGCGCAATTATATCCTAAAATTCAGTGAATGAATTTTGGAATTGGTTACAGGTCTTTCTTCTGGTTTTGTAACGACTGTGGATTACAATTCATGGGTTGATCATGCATAGCTGTTGCCAATAGAGTTGATCCGTTTTATCTGCCCATGAACCTATCCCCAACCGACTTCCATCAATACAATATCGCTGCGGTAATCCCTTGCTATCGAGTTGACAAGGAAATTGCCCACGTGCTTGCGGGATTGCCGCAATATTTAAAATATATCATTGTTGTTGATGATGCTTCGCCTGATCGGACTGCAGAAATTGTGGCGCAGGTTGCGAAAACAGATCCGCGCATTGTGCTTATCCAACACGATCGCAACCGGGGTGTGGGCGGTGCAATGAAAACCGGTTTTCAAAAAGCGCTTGAATTGACTGCCCAGGTCATCGTCAAGATCGATGGCGATGGGCAGATGGATGCAGCGTATTTGCCAGATTTGATCATGCCTCTTCTTACGGGACAAGCTGATTATGCCAAGGGGAATCGTTTTCGAGATTTTCAAGCGCTCCGAAAGATGCCGCTGATCCGCCGCATTGGAAATATGGGGTTGGGTTTCCTTACCAAAGCGGCAACCGGATACTGGAATCTATTTGACCCGACCAATGGCTTTGTGGCTGTACGCGGTGAGGTGCTTGCGCAGCTGCCCATCAGCCGCATCGATAACACCTATTTCTTTGAAACTTCCATGCTCGCAAATTTATATTTGCTCGGGGCGGTCGTGAGGGATGTCCCCATGCCGGCCCGTTATCATAGCGAGTCATCGAATCTCTCGATTCGCAAAACGTTGATCGAGTTCCCGATCAAGCTGACAAAAACATTTCTGCGCCGGGTGGTGCTCAAGAATTTGATCTATGATTTTTCGATGGCATCGATCTATTTGCTGACGGGGCTGCCGCTGCTGTTGTTTGGTCTTGTTTTTGGCTCCATCAAGTGGATCGATTATGCCCGGCGCAATGTTCCGGCACCCACGGGGACAGTGATGCTGCCCACGCTTTCGGTATTGCTTGGGATTCAGTTCCTGATCGCTGCGATCGAGATCGACCTACGTTCGACCCCCAAA
>CAZMQE010000237.1:0-2767 GCA_964568115.1 uncultured Anaerolinea sp. | reverse complement strand
GCTGATGGTTAGTAGATAGAACTTTCCGTTCGATTGCCAATCAGGTTGGAAGTGCAGGGTGTACCAATCTTTATGCGGCAATTCTGCATTCGTTACGTTGATGGTTTTCACTATTTGATTTTGATCAACAGCTTTGAGCGTGAACTCGGTCTTACCGTTGGGGTCTGACTCGGCAGCGTCCATCCACACGCGGACTGCGGATACGCCATTACATTCTGGAACAATTTCCTGGGACAGTGTCAATTGATTATTGATGGGAGCAGAGTAAAGCGCTTCAGGCGCCCAGTTTTTATAATTGGGTTGATAACAAAGACCGGTGCGATAGTATTGTGATCCACAGGGCACATGGTAAGACAGGTACATGCCTGCGATATATACAGTGACGCTCAACGCACCAAGGGCGGCGGGCAACAGGCTGGGAATCAGAATCCGCTTGGGGGATGGCAAACCAGCCCCGGCGAGGAAAAGAAGCGGCATAACAGTCCCGAAGTAACGGCCCTGGACACCGTCAATGGTTGCCTGCCCGACGGGATTGAATGTTAGATACATCAATGTAATGGTGGAGAGATAGGAGATCACAAAGATACTGACGAGCGTGATGCGCGTCCGCTTTTCAATTTGTTCTGATGCGAATAGGGCGGAGAGGAGACCGATGCCGAATAAGTAATAGGTCCAGGTGGGAACGGGCCAGTAGTTGAAGCCGTAGATGGCAGTGCCATTTTGCAGGTATTCGAAACCATGGATCTGAATATCCCGGCCAAGAATGGATATGAATTCGGGTAAGTGCGTGATGATGAATTTGACCTGCCCAATGGGATCGGTGCCATCGGGCGGTGTGCTGAGTTTGGAATAGGCGAGGAGACTCCAGCCTACCACTTCCACAGCGAAGAGGAAGATGGCTAATATGAGTAGAAGCAGATAGCCATGCTTCATTTTGAATTGGGTTGGGCGGATGAGCAGGAAGGGCAGCAAGACAAGCGGAACAATGTTGATCTTGCCCCAGAATAAAATAAAAATAAGGAACGCAAGAGTTGCCCATTCTTTCCACCGCAGTTCCTGGCGTTGGACGATGGCGAGTGCGCCGCCGATGAATAGGAAGGCGATACCATTCGAGATGGTATCGGCGCTGATGGTGGCGGCTTGCAGGATCATCACGGGTGAGGCAGCGAGGATGGCGATGATCCATTTGCCAAATGGGATGAGGCGTACTGCCAGCCATGTGAGCAGGATGTAACTTAACAATCCAACCATGCGACAAAGATAATAAACGGGCAGCGCGGGTAAACGTCCGCTTCGGCCGAGCCAGCGCAGGACGATTGCCTGTGGCAATAATAAAGGCGGTGAGTACACAGACCGGGTCTCGACATTGTCATACACATAGTCGTGGGCATCGAGGGCGAGGTCTTTATATTTTGTCCAGAAGCCGGGTTCCACCGCGCGGACAATGACCTGCCGGCGATAGGCGAGTTCAGCATAGATGGCGGGGAAGGGCATCTTGCCATTGGTTTCAGCGTTCGGCAGAAATTGAAAATCAGACATTTGCCACGCGCGGATCAGATGAGTTTCTTCATCGTATCCGCCGCTGAGGGGTAACAGAAAGCAAGCTGCCAAGCCAAACACACAAAGGACAACGAGCAGGTAGGTTTCCGCCGCGTGCCAGTTGTGATTGGTAAGAAAGATATTCTTCAAGCGAGCTCGCAAGGCATTGATCTCCGGCGCTGCTAAAGGATTTGCTGTGTACCGACTATGGATGAATCCCGTGCCGCCAGTGCGAGACGTAACGCCATGATCCCATCTTCGAGCGTGCAGATCGGTTCAGACTCACCCCGGGCTGTTTCAATAAAATGACGCGTTTGACTCACGAAGAGTTGGTTCCGCTCGAAGCCTTCAGGCGGGGCAAAGGATTGGATAATGGGAGCAGGCGGGTTATCGGAGTATGAACCGAAGTCCGCGGGCATTTGATGGAAGTGTAGGATGCCATCCGCATTGTCCCAGCGTAGAGTCCCGTGCGTGCCGACGATCTCGAGTCTGTGAACCGGCGGGCGTTGGAAGTAGTTGAGATGCACACCGCCAATCGCGCCATTTGAAAATTTGAGTCCGATCTCAGCGACATCTTCTACATCCAGCGCAAGCGCAGAGATGTGACCATTGAACGACCACAACGCTTCGACTTCGCCGATGAGATAGCGCAAATAATCGAGCGGATGTGTGAGCGTGCGAATGACTCCGCCGCCAAGATCTTCACGTGCCGCATAACTCGCGCGGTAATCCTCCCACGGATGCCACTGCGGCAAATACTCACCCCAATGTGCATGGACAGTTAATACTTTGCCGAGCGCATCGGCTTGAATGAGCTCCCGCGCTTTGTTGAGCGTGGGATGATAGCGGAATTGAAATCCAACGAGGATCTTACTGCCGCTTTTCTGCGCGGCTTGTTGCAGTGTATCGAGTCGCGCGAGTGAATCAGAAATTGGCTTTTCAAGCAAAATGGCACAGCCCGCTTCAGCGGCGGGGATGGCAATATCCAAATGTAATGCCGTGGGATTCGCCACAATAACCGCAGCGGGTTTATGTTTTTTCAACGCTTCGTGAATATCGGTTTCAACAGGATAACCCGCGAGTTCATCATCGGGCAACGTGGCTTTGCGAGTGCGCAAAAGAACGATATTTTTTTCTCCGAGCGCGATCAAATTGCGAAAGTGACGACGACCGATGGAACCAAGACCGGCGATCAAAAACTTCATGCGAGTTCCTTGTGATAGGTAAT
>CAZMQE010000236.1:0-4990 GCA_964568115.1 uncultured Anaerolinea sp. | reverse complement strand
AGCCCGCCTCCTTCCGCAAACCCAGCCTGGATCTCGTTCATGTGCTTGCGTCCCATCTGATAGCTGAATCCGTACCGCTCGAAGATGACGGCGTTGTGATAATACAATGGTTCCACAAAATACATATCATGCCCCAGGCTGATCACAAACTCCTCGAATGCCCCCATTGCCTGACGTAATAATCTTAATCCGTGGCGTACCTGTCCCGGTGAACAACCTTCGCTTAACGCCGCGACTTCGGCTGCGATGTTGCGTCTTCGTATCCCGAATTGGGTTGGGCTGCCATCCGGCATTTTGTCCACGTCGAAGCGCGGAGAGGCGGGATCATTCAAGATATAAAGCAGAACGTGGATCTGTCCGTTGACGTTATCGGCGAGGTGGGCGTAGAGGATCGGGTCGGGGAAACCAACTTGATGATAGAGCATCATCTCTACATCGCTGGCGCCGTTCGCAAAGCGGAATTGTAGCAAATCTTTGTTATGGGTCAGGTCACGGAGATCGAATTTTTCGATCAGTTCATGGGGAATATAGCGAGAATAGATTTCTCTTTTTTCGAGTTCGGGTAGTTTGTTGATTCCGCCGATGGTTGAGGGGGGCACGTTGCCTCTTTCTTCTTTCTTCTTTCTCTATAGCAAACGAAAGAAGAAGGATGCCTGCTTGCTATCTAGCTCTTGTTTCGCGATCTGCGCTTCTAGCTTCGTCACGCTTGGCGATGGTAGCGCGTTTGTCGTAGGCTTTCTTGCCCTTGGCGAGGGCGATCTCGATCTTGGCGCGTCCGTCTTTCAGGTACACGCGGGTAGGGACAACCGTCATACCCTTGATGCGGATGTTGTTCCAGAGTTCGCGGATCTGTTTTTTGTGCAGGAGCAGTTTGCGCTTGCGTTTCGGGTCATGGTTGAAGCGGTTGGCTTGCACGTACGGCGCGATATTTGCCTCGACGAGCCAGGCTTCTTCGCCATTGACGATATCCACATACGATTCCTGGATGCTCATCTGTCCCGCGCGAATGGACTTGATCTCACTGCCTTGCAGAACGAGCCCTGCCTCGAATTTCTCGAGCAGGAAATATTCAAAACTTGCCTTGCGATTGTTAGCTACAATTTTAACTTCTTCGGTCATATATTTATGTTACCACAACCCTTCGACTACGTTCGTCGCGAAAAGCGCTCCTCGCTCGGCTCAGGGCAAATTGGAGATGAAGCTATCCCCACTTCAAGATCGCGATCCCGGCAGCGAAACGCATAAAGCCAAAAAGGATCAACGCCTGAAAAAGCCCAATTTGGTCCGCGATGGCGGGTCCGCCCAGTGAACCGATGAGGATGGCGATGTTGAGCACGATGTTATACCACGCGAGATGCGGAGGACGGTCATCGGCGGGGATGTGTTCGAGCATGTAGTTCGCGTAGGAGCCACCGACCAGCGACCAGGCGAAGCCGCCCATGATGGATGCAAAGTAAAAGACGGCTACATTGCTTGAGAAGGCGACGATGATGGGATAGGACGCCAGCGCTGCAACCCCCAAGCCTGTGGTGCGTTTGTTCCCTAGGCGATGTACGACAGCGCGAAGTTGAGTTGACCCGAGAAATACTGTTAGATAAAAGAGAGCAGTGGAGATTCCTAGTTGATCATCGTTCAGGTTGAGTACGCGGACGTTGAAGAGCGGGAAGATGGGGATGGCAAGATATTGTGCGAGGTGGAATCCGAAGAGCGCCAACAGCACGGTACGATAGGGTGTCTTCCAGATGTCGAGGCGGAGTAGCGTGGAAAGGCTACGGTGAGAATCGGCTTGGGTTGTTGAAACAGGTATCGGCTGAGAGGGAAGCGCAGTTTTTTCTTTTCCAAGTGGTTTTATAAAATAAAGATGCAGGCTGCTCATAGCTGCGCCAAAAAATCCGATGGCGAAGACGACTTGGTATCCGACCGGGAAGGGAATGTGGTCGAGGAGATATCCGCTCAGCAGGGAGGTGGCCATGAAGGTCACAGAAAGGGTGATGTTGCGAATGCCCGCGACATGGGCGCGATATTCATTGGGAACGGATTCTGCAAAGAGTGCATTGAAGCCTACGCCCAACGGCGTGAGCGGGATTGCCATGAGGAAGGTAACGGTGATGATGGCGTTGATTTGGGCTGATGCACTGAAGAGCCAGGGTAGGAATACGAGACCGAGAAAGCCGATGCGATAGTAGACGGAGGTCCAAAACATGGCACGGTCGATCTTTTGTTTTTCGATCCAGCGTGCGGCGGGAATGGCTAGGAAAAGTGTGACCACGGCAGACATCGCGCCGATGAGCCCGACCTGATAGCCTGTGGCGCCAAGACGCGTGGCATAGACGTTGAGAAAGTTAACCGTGGAACCGCTGAGCACCCCGAACCAACCAATATCGAGATAGAGGTGCAGAAAGTTTGAGCGATATTCGTTGGGGATGGCGTTTTGTTTAAAGAGTTTATTGAGCATGTGTCTGATTTTTTCAGGGAGATTTTGACCGCGGATATATTTAGTAATACATTATGACATGAAAGAACCGAAAGCGGAGAATTTACGACAACGCTTGCTGCCCATATTGACGTAACTGCCTGCGACGTGCTTTGAAATCTGGCAACAATTTTTCCACTAGCTTCCAGAATCTTTTTGAATGGTTGTGATAGACAGTATGTGCCAGTTCGTGGATGATGACATAATCGATGACTTCGGGCGGTGTCAGCATGAGACGCCACGAGAAGCTGAGTGTGTTCTTTGGACTGCATGAACCCCAACGTGTGCGCGCGGATGTGATCTTGATCTTCTCGTAGGGAAGTTGATGGAGCTCGGCGAAGAATTTAACCCGCTCGGGGATCAGCTGGCTTGCCTGTTGACGATACCATTTTTGAAAAACAAGTTCGGCGTTCCCCAAAGCAGACTCGGCGATCTTGAAACGATCATCCAGAATCAGTTTCGTGTGTTGACCTGGAACAACTTCCAGTGGATATTCTTTGCCAAGGTAAAGAAAGGTTTCACCAGGCTGGTATTGTTTTTGTGGTGGTGGGATCACTGCGCGCATCTCCGCTTTTTTCTTTACCACCCAATCGATGTGCTTTTCGGCAAACTCTCGAATGGCGCTTTCAGGCAAACGCATAGGCGCACGCACGGTGACTGAGCCATCGTGTTCTACGATCAAGGCGACGGTCCGGCGTTTGCTGCGTATGATGCGATCAATGCTAACGGGCATGTAGGTTGTTTTCCTGTTGAACAGAACTCACATAAGACTCTTATGCAGAACAATTTTTTATCCGCTAATCCACGCCAATCTCCGCGAATTTTAAAAAGATCAGCCTGACGAATTATATCTGCAACGTGCGTGATAAAATCTTGTCCATGACCCACGCTGACCAGATCGCATCCCAACTTAATGTCAAACCGTCCCAGGTGACCGCCGTTATCAACCTCTTGGATGAGGACAATACTGTCCCATTCATTGCACGTTATCGTAAGGAAATGACCGGCTCGCTCGATGATGAACAGATCCGCATCATCGCCGATGAACTTATCCGCTTGCGAGCGCTCGATGAGCGCCGTACTGCCATCCTTGCCTCGATTGACGAACAAGGTAAGCTGACCGATGAGCTGCGCGAAAGTATCAATGCTGCCGTCACCATGACCGCGCTGGAAGACCTATACGCGCCGTATAAAAAGAAACGTCGCACCCGCGCCATGCTTGCTCGTGAAAAGGGACTGGAGCCGCTGGCTGAATTGATCCTCACGCAATCTGCAGAAGGTTCGCCTGAAGAACTTGCAAAGCAATTCCTCAACGAGCAAGTGACCGATGTGGCTGAAGCCCTGCAAGGTGCGCGCGATATTGTAGCTGAAATGATCAGTGATAATGCCAATGTCCGTTCTGTGGTTCGCGAAAAGGCGTTGAAGTTTTCCAAGGTCCGTGTGGAAATGGTCAAAGATGCTGTGGATGAGAAAGCTGTATACGAATCATATTATGAATTCGAAACCCGGGTAGATAATCTTCGCCCTCATCAAACACTCGCCATTACGCGTGGCGAAAAAGAAGGCGTCCTGCGCGTGCATGTGGATATCCTCGAACGCGATTGGCTGGATGCCGTGCAAACTGAATTTGAACAGGATATCATCTCGCCGTTTGCCGAACAACTCGAACTTGCCATGCGCGATTCAGCAGAACGTCTTTTATTACCTGCTATTGAGCGCGATGTCCGCCGCGAAAAAGGGGAGCTTGCCGATAATCATGCCATTCAAGTCTTTGCCAATAACTTGCGTGCGCTTCTCAGTCAGCCGCCGTTGGCGCAACACGTCATCATGGGCATTGACCCGGGCTTTCGTACCGGATGTAAAGTCGCAGTGGTGGATGCCACTGGCAAACTAGTGGATACTGGCACGATTTATCCACACGAGCCGAAGAACGATTGGAAGGGTGCGATCAATACTCTGCAAGATATGATCAATCGCCATCACGTCACACTCATCACCATCGGTAATGGCACGGCTTCGCGTGAAACGGAAAAGCTTGCTGCCGAGTTAACGCGTCAGGCTCCACAGACCAAATATCTGATCGTGAATGAAGCGGGCGCGTCCGTGTATTCGGCGTCGGCGTTGGCGCGTCAGGAATTTCCTGATCTCGATGTCACCATTCGTGGTGCTGTGTCTATTGCGCGTCGTGCGCAGGATCCACTGGCAGAGCTTGTGAAGATCGATCCCAAGTCCATTGGTGTTGGTCTCTATCAGCACGATGTTGATCAAGCCGCATTGGCGCATGCCCTTGATGGTGTTGTTGAAAGTGTGGTTAACAAAGTGGGCGTGGATGTCAACACTGCCAGCCCGGCTTTGCTCACGCATGTTGCGGGTATTGGTCCCAAACTTGCTACGAACATTGTTGCTCATCGTGACGCGAATGGTCCGTTCAAAACCCGTGCTGCGCTTCGCAAAGTCACCGGGCTTGGACCGAAAGCCTTTGAACAAGCGGCGGGCTTCATGCGGATTCAAAATGGG
>CAZMQE010000235.1:1960-5000 GCA_964568115.1 uncultured Anaerolinea sp. | reverse complement strand
GATCCTTGCGAAACTTCTGAGCAGACCATAGGTCTTATCATCAAAAAATAAAGCCCGCTTCTGTAATGAGGCGGGCTTTTGAGTTGTTTTTATTCATGCATCGGTTCTAAGCCGATACCCAACCCCAGATTCTGTCACAAGATAATGCGGACGCGCCGGGTCTGCCTCGATCTTGCGGCGCAGGTTGCTGATATTGACTCTAAGCAAATGCATTTCGCTTTCATATGCTGTGCCCCAGACCTGCCTCAACAAGTGGTGATGTGTAAGAACCTTACCCGCGTTCTGCATTAGCAACCGCAAGATATCGTATTCTGTTGGGGTGAGGGAAATTTCCTTTTCGCTGACCGTCACCAAACGGCGGGAAAGATCCATTTTGAGATCGTCCACTTGCAAAACCGGTTCATCGGATTTGTTTGCGAGGCGCCGCATCGCAACGCGCATACGTGCCATCAACTCGCCGGTGCCAAAGGGTTTGGTGAGGTAATCGTCTGCACCGGCATCGAGGGCGGCGATCTTATCATTTTCAGCTTCGCGGACGGAGAGAATGATGATGGGCGTTTTTGACCATTCGCGCAAACGGCGCGTGACTTCGATGCCATCGAAATCGGGCAGACCCAGGTCGAGAATGATGATGTCGGGACGATTGTTTAGAACCGCATGCACGGCTTCTTCCCCATTTGCGGCTTCGTACACGGTGAAGCCTTGCGCGCTCAACGCGGCGCGTAAATAACGCCGAATCGAGTTTTCATCATCCACGACCAGCACGCGTTGACCAGCATCACTCATTACGTCATTCCTTTCCCCTTAATGGTAACTCAATTGTGATGATCGTTCCGCCGCCATCGCGTGCCCGGGCATAAATTTGTCCGTGATGGATCTCAACGATGCCTTTGCTGATGGAGAGTCCCAGCCCGGTGCCGCTGACACTCTCGGGGCGTTGGACTCGGTAGAATTTGTCGAAGATGCGGGAAAGGTCCTCGGACGGGATGCCAACCCCTCGGTCCGCGATTTGGAGGCGGGCTTTTTTATCCAAAAGATCGGCATTAACTTCGATCAAAGAATCTTTGGGAGAATACTTTACGGCATTCTCCAACACGTTGACGAGTACCTGCACGATCAAAGTGAAATCCATGGGCACGAGCGGAAAATCGGCGGGGACATCCACCTGCACTTTGTGATTGGCAATGCGTTTGCCAAGTTGCTCCAGCGCCGTACCAACGACATCCTGCACATCGCCGGGTTCGAGATGCAGTTTGAGCGCACCGCTTTCAATGCGTGTCATCGACAATAGATTTCCCACAAGACGGTTCAGCCGGTCCGCTTCTTCACGGGCGGTGACAATAAGACTCTTACGATATTCTTCGTTCAATGAATCGGATTGTTCGTCGAGACTTGTGAGCGCACCCGTGATCGAAACCAGCGGTGTGCGCAGATCGTGCGAAATGGAATTGAGCAGGGCGGTCTGTAATTTTTCGGTGGCTTGCAGGAGCTCAGCTCGTTGTGCCTGTTCAGCCAGACTGGCGCGTTCAATGGCAAGCGCCGATTGATTGGCAAAGGCCGCCAGCGTAAGCCTTTGTTCGGGGGTCAGAAAATTCGTTTTGTCTTTTGAATGAATACCAAGCACGCCGACAATACCATTCGACGTTTTTAACGGATGACAACGCAAGGACGCGGCAGGCAGCGTATCGGTGCCGCGACCCGCAGGCTGGTCGTGTTGATATGCCCAGGTGGCGACTGCCAGTTCATTTTCATTGGGCTGATAATTTGGTGAGGCGGCAAAAACGTAGACCTGTTTTCCTTCGGGCAGAAAGATGGCAACGTCACGTCCAAATGCCTGATTGATCTGGGAAATAATAATATTCGCCACTTGTTGCAGGTCGGTAGCGGATGTCAGATCCCGGCTGAGATCATAGAGGGCAGAGGTTTGTTTTTCACGCAGGAGTGCGGCTTCCGCCTGTTCGCGCGCGCGGGCAGTCAGGGAACTGATCACCAGACTAATTATGAAAAGGGCAATGAAGGTAATGACGTATTGCGTGTCACTGACGGCAAAGGTGAGATACGGCGGGACAAGAAAGTAATCGAACGCCAATACGCCTGCAACGGCAGTGAGCAGGGATGGTCCGCGCCCGAGGAAGATCGCGGAGATCACCGTGGATGCCAGATAGAGCATCACAAGATTGGTGGGCTCAAGGTCACCACGAATGGATATCCCCAGCAACGTGGATACGATCACCAAACCGAGCGCCAGCAGATAACGTCCCAACGGACGATGCGGCTGCCATTCCTTTGGTACGCTGAGGTTGGATAATCCTTCGCGCGCGCTAATGACATATACATCAATATCACCGCTGGCATAAATAAGTTGGTCAACGATGGAGCCTTTCCATAGTTCCTGCCAGCGTGGTTTGAGCGGTTTGCCCACTACAACCTTCGTGATGTTATTTTTGCGCGCATACTCCAACACGGCTTCCTGAATGGAACTGCCTGCAAGGGTGAGTGATTTGGCTCCCAGTTCCTCAGCCAATTGCAGAACCCGACCGATGCGTTCGCGATTCGCAGGGTCCACCTCAGGCTTGGATACGATCTCGACATAAACGGCGAACCATTCGGCGTTGAGTTCATCTGCCAGCCTGCGCGTGGTACGGATCAACTTCTCTGCCAATGGACTCGGACTGATACATACCAATAAACGTTCACCCGCCGCCCACGGACCAGAGATGGCACGCGTCTGCATATACGAGCGCATCTGGTCATCCACGCGTTCGGCGGCGCGCCGCAGGGACATTTCACGTAACGCGGTAAGATTCCCTTTGCGGAAGAATTTATCAATGGCGCGGCTGGCTTGTTCGGGGATATAAACTTTGCCTTCCTGCAATCGCACCAGCAATTCGTCGGGCGGCAGGTCAATGACTTCGATCTCGGAGGCTTCATCGATCACGCGGTCGGGGATGGTCTCGCGCACGATCACATTCGTTACCTGCGCAACAACATCGTTCAGGCTTTCAAGATGCTGAATGTTGAGCGTGGTGTACACGTCAAT
>CAZMQE010000235.1:0-1860 GCA_964568115.1 uncultured Anaerolinea sp. | reverse complement strand
ACATCGATGCCTTGCGCCTTGCGTTGGTGCGCGGCTTCGAGCATGGCATAGGTCTTACCCACACCCGCGGCATAACCCAAAAATATTTTGAGTTTTCCCCGGCTGGGTTCCTCGGCTTGAATTTGTTTCAGCAATTCATCAGGATCAGGACGCTGTTCCATTAAATTTATTGTATCTCATCCAAAGCAATATTCAACAACAGGACATTGACACGCGGTTCACCAAGAAAGCCAAACTGACGTCCTTCCGTATATTGATTGACCAAAGCGATAACATCCGCTTCATTCAACCCGCGGGCGGTTGCCACACGAGAAACTTGGTACAACGCTGACGCCACGCTGATATGCGGGTCGAGTCCGCTCCCCGAAGCAGTGACCAGGTCCACAGGAATCGGAAGCGTGTTGTCAGGGTCCGCCGCTTTGAGCGCGTCGATACGTGTCTGCACCATATCCATTAATGCGGGATTCAGTGGTCCATAGTTCGAGCCAGAAGAGGCGGCAGCGTTATAGTTCGCCGCCGAGGGGCGTCCCCAAAAATAGCTGGGATCATCGAACTGCTGACCGATCAATTCCGAGCCGACAGCCTTGCCATCTTTGACGATGAGACTGCCATTGGCTTGCTGCGGAAAAACAACTTGGGCAATCCCCGTTACAACCAATGGATAGATCACACCGGTAATGACGGTAAAGATCAAAAGCATGAAAAATGCGGGGCGTAGTTGTGAGATCATTCTGTTCCTTATTAATTTCTGTGCACTTCATCCATCGTTGAGATAAATTCTGCATCGATGGTGTCCATTTCAAATGTGTCGCTCAATGTACCTTTTATTTCCGAGTCGAGCAATTGGAACATTGCGCGGGGTTTATATTCATAATTCATCATCGGCAATTCATGTGGTTCGATCTTGAGTACTCTGACCTTGCCAGTCGGCGGCATCTGATCCATTGCTGATAAGGCTTGTGCATTGGCTTTTAGCCATGCATGGATCAAGCCATAGATGAGCAGGACTGTACCAATCTGAATCACCTGATGTCCGCGTGTTGAAAGCTTAAGTCGGCTATCGACTGCGAACAACGCGATCAGGAGTGGAAACATGAGATAGACCTGCCACCATTTCGGACGAGTGTTCTTGGTAGACATAACGTATCTCCTTTATGTCAAATGAAACACAACCAACAGCATGTCGATCAACTTGATGCCGATGAAGGGAGCGATCAAACCACCGAGACCATAGATCAACAGGTTGTCACGCAAGAGTTGCGCTGCACCGACTGCCCGGTACGGCACGCCACGCAAAGCCAACGGGATCAATGCGATGATAATGAGCGCGTTGAAAACAACCGCCGAAAGGATCGCACTCTCAGGCGTGGCTAAATGCATAAAGTTCAGCGCACCCAGCACCGGGTAGGTCGAAGCGAACGCCGCCGGGATGATGGCAAAATATTTCGCCACGTCATTGGCAATGCTGAACGTGGTCAGCGCGCCGCGCGTCATCAAGAGTTGTTTGCCGATCTCAACGATCTCGATTAATTTGGTCGGGTTGCTGTCCAGGTCGATCATATTGGCGGCTTCACGCGCGGGTTGCGTGCCCGTGTTCATGGCAACGGCAACGTCAGCTTGCGCGAGCGCGGGTGCATCGTTCGTGCCATCACCGGTCATCGCAACCAGCTTGCCGCCGGTTTGGTGTTCACGGATCAATTTCAACTTCGCTTCCGGTGTAGCCTGTGCCAAAAAGTCATCCACACCAGCCTCTGCCGCGATCGCTGTGGCAGTGAGCGGATTATCGCCCGTGATCATGATGGTCTTGATGCCCATCTTGCGGAGTTGCGCAAAGCGTTCCTTGATGCCGCCTTTGACAAT
>CAZMQE010000234.1:0-5043 GCA_964568115.1 uncultured Anaerolinea sp. | reverse complement strand
TACGGTTAGAAAGTTACAAGTTAACAAGTGAAAAGTTGAAATTCAACTTTCAAACTTTTCAACCTTCAAATATTAAACGGAGATTTGCTCATGCCTAACTTCCTCAAACAAGCCCAGGAACTTTTCCCCTACACCCAAGCGATGCGTCGTGATTTTCACATGCACCCCGAGCTCGGCTTTCGTGAAGTCCGCACGGGCGGGATTGTAGCCAAAGAACTCGAAGCCCTCGGCATCGAAGTCACCAAAGGCGTCGGCAAGACCGGCGTAGTCGGCTTGATCGAAGGTGTAAAACCGGGTCCAACGATCCTCATCCGCTTTGATATGGACGCGCTGCCCATCACTGAAGAGACCGGCGCGGAATATTCTTCCACCAATCCCGGTGTGATGCACGCCTGCGGACACGACGGTCACACCGCCATCGGGCTGACCGTTGCCAAGATGTTGCATGCCCATCGCGAAGAGTTGGCGGGCAATGTCAAGCTCTGCTTCCAACCCTCAGAGGAAGGGACGAATGGCGAAGAAGTTGGCGGCGCGTTGATGATGATGCGCGACGGCGTACTTGAATCGCCCAAAGTCGAAAAGACTCTTTCGCTGCATGTGTGGAATGACCGCCCGCTCGGCTGGATCCATGTTGCCAAAGGTCCTGTGATGGCTGGCGCGGAATTATTCATCGTTAAACTCACCGGCAAAGGCGGGCATGGCGCTGCACCCGAAACCACCGTTGACCCGGTGGTAGCCGCGGCACAGATCGTCACTGCGCTGCAAACGATTGTGTCACGCAATGTGGCACCGTTGAAGCCTGCCGTGGTCAGTGTCACCTCGATCCACTCCGGCACAGCGTTCAATATCATTCCGCAAACCGCCGAGATCAACGGGACGATCCGCACTTTCGAACCGGAGATCCGCAAACTGGTTCTTGAACGCTTTGAACAGATCGTGCGCGGCATCGCCACATCCATGAATTGCGAAGTGGAGATCACCATCAAACAAGTCACCGCACCCGTCATCAACAATGGCGCAGTTGCTGAAAGTGTTTTGAATTCTGCTCAGACGCTCTTCCCACAAACTGAGATCGATACAAATTCCTATCTCACCATGGGTGCAGAGGATATGGGCTATATGCTTGAAAAAGCGGACGGCTGTTACTTCTTCATTGGTTCAGCCAACGCTGAAAAGCATCTCAACTACAATCATCACCACCCCAAATTTGATTTTGATGAACAGGCTTTGATCACCGGAGCTGCACTCATGGCAACTGCTGCGGCGAATCTGTTGAAATAAACATCTGCGTGGGGCGGGATGATATCCCGCCCCATTTACATTACAAGCATCACGCCTCTTACGACCAAAGAAGCAAATAACGCTACGATCACGGTGAGCCCGGCAATGACACTCATTGCGCGCGTTCCCAGTTCCCGCCTCAACACAGCCAGTGTGGCGAGACACGGCAAATAGAACATCACGAAAGTGGCATACACAACCATCTGTGTGGAAGTCAACGCTGAACCGAAATTCACCGTCCCCAACGCCTGGCTCAACATCACGAGTGACAATTCCTTGCGTAATACCCCAAAGATCAGCGGAACTCCCACAGCGGATGGCAGTCCCATGACCCAAGTAAATGGACGTACAAGCCAGTTGATGAAATAAGCCAGATCAAAATAATTGAGTATGGCAAGTACCGCGCTGCCCGCGATCAATAACGGCCACGCCTCAACAACAAACTCCCGCATCCGGAACCAAGCTTTGTTCAGTACATTCTTGAAGGTCGGTACACGATACGGCGGCATCTCAAGGATCAACCCTGGTGTATCTTCCGGCATCATATTCGATAGAATTCGTCCCGTCACAGCGATGATCAACAGATTGAACAGATACAATCCAAATGCCGCCAGCGGACCAAGATAAAACGCTACCAAACCGAACACCACCGCCAACCGCGCCGCACATGGGACAAGTGTTGCCAACGCTGCAGCAAGATAGCGGTCGCGCGGTTCTTCCAACGTCCGTGTGGACATGACTGCTGGGACGTTACAGCCATAACCAAGAATGAACGGCACAATGGCTTTACCATGCAAGCCAATGCGGTGCATAAAGGTATCCATCAGAAACGCAACGCGCGGTAGATAGCCAATATCTTCGAGAATCCCCAGCCCAAACAGGAACGGCAATAAATACGGCAACACGATCGCTACGCCTGCCGCGATGCCCTGCATGATTCCCAAAATAATTTGGGAAATCAGAGTCCCATTACCAAACGGTGAGAGCGCGCCTTTGGTCAACACGTCAAACAATTTCAACAAGGGCGGTTCGGTGACTTTACCGATTCCATATACAGTTTGAAAAAATAAAAACAATACGAACAACAAGATCGCATATCCCCACACCGGATGCAACAACACATCATCAAGCGTGTCGCGCAGGGTAAGCTTCCGTTCGCCATGCGTCACATATTTTTCCACCAATGCTTGAGCATGCTTATGTCGCTCTGCAAAATCTGATGGAACTTCTTTCTTCCCTTCGACAATGCTCAGGGCATGCTTTCCTGTTTCTTTCCCCGCAATCTCTAACACTTTCAAAAACAATCCCTTCACACCGCGTCCCTTGCTCGCCACCAGCGGCAAGACTGGCACACCTAACTCACACGCCAAACCTTCGCCATCGATCTTCATGCCCAAACGTGTGGCTTCATCCATCATGTTCAGGGCGAGGATCAAAGGCTTGTTTAACGGGAGCAGCTCAAGGCTTAGTTCAAGAGCCGCGGCAAGATGCGTCGCATCTGCCACGTTGATGATAACGTCCACAGCCTGTGAATCCAAATAGTGCGCAGCTTGTTCTTCGGCAGGGCTGCCATTTTTAAGTGTATATGCACCCGGCAAGTCCACGAGTTCGAGCACCTGCCCTGCCACTCGCACGCGGCTTTCGGTAAACGTCACTGTGGTGCCGCTAAAATTTCCGGTCTCGGCTTTATAGCCTGCGACTTGATTGAACAACGTGCTCTTGCCGCAATTCGGCTGACCGATCAATGCAATCTTCATTCAACCTCTACAAAAATTTTTTCTGCCACGGCACGCCCCAACGCGATCTCACGCCCATTTACCTCAACCAACAACGGACCGCCCAATGGCGCGCTGCGCAACACGCGCACAAAATCGCCATTGTGCAATCCATACTGCATCAACTTGGTGCGCAATCGTTCGCTGATGGAAATCAGCCGCGCCCGCTTGCCGTTCGGGACATTCAAAAGAGTGACCATCTCTTCGTTATAACTTGCCAACATCCGTTATCATAGTGACAAATATCCACTATGCAGATATACAATATCTTGAATTTGAGCACAAGGATTAGACGCTCATGAGATTCAACTTGCAAAAGATTTTTTATCCGCTTCTTTTCTGGACCCGATTCTGTGCGCCTGTTCAACCAGCCTTTCCCCCGCTGACACCGCTCCACTTTTGCCTGTTACCCATAAAGCCTTTAGCGAATGGTTTGCCAACTGACAGTCACTGTTGAAGTGACTGTCAGTTTTATCCTTGACAATCCGCGTCGTTTGTCGTATATTTCATTTAGTAATTACTAAACATACATAACGAGCTAAACATGCCACAATCACCACTTACCCAGATCAAACAAGACTTCACCGAAGGGCTCAGTCAGATCAGCCGCTTTTGGGGCTTCCCCAAAGGGATGGGCGCCATCTTCGCGGTGCTCTACCTCTCCCCTACACCTCTGTCGCTCGACGAGATCGTTACTGAGACTGGACTCACCAAGGGCGCGATCAGCACTGAGATCCGCGCGCTTGCCCGCATGGGCTTGGTCCATCGCTCCACCAAGCTAGGCGACCGCAAAGATTACTACGAAGCGGAAGCCGACTTCTATGCAGCGATCCGCTCGATCTTGAAGGAACGGCAGAACAGCGAGTTCGATCGCGCAGTCCGCTCGGTGAAAGATACGCTCACGAAAATGGATGAGAACTGGGTGGATAACGCTGAGTGGAAGTTCATCTATGATCGCGTGCAAGCCCTGCAGGAATTTTTCGATGCGATAGACAGCTTATCGAAGGCAGTCATCCGGCTGGATAAATTAGGACTTTCGAATGTTACGAAGATCTTGGGTGTGTTGAAATAAAAAATTTTAATGATGTCATGCTGAGCGTAGCGAAGCATCTCTTACATAATGACAGAGACTCTTCGGTCGCAACAAACGCTCCCTCAGAGTGACATACTAGGAGAACAAAATGAAAATCGCAGTTACAGGTGCATTCAGTTATTCAGGCAAATACATCGCCAAGCGACTCCTCGCCCGCGGCGAAGAAGTTATCACGCTAACCGGGCATCCCAATCGTCCCGACCCATTCAATGGACAGATCAAAGCCTATCCGCTGGATTTTGACGAAGCCAGCATGACAAAGTCTCTGCAAGGCGTGGATGTGTTGGTCAATACCTATTGGGTACGCTTCGATAAAGGCGAGAACACCCAGCCGCGCGCTGTGGAAAATACGCGCAAGCTTGTCAACGCCGCCAAAGCTGCAGGCGTCAAGCGGATGGTACACATCAGCATCGCGAACCCATCTGCAGATTCGCATCTCCCCTATTATTGGGGCAAGGCAGCCAACGAGAAAGCCGTGATCGAATCGGGGATGTCTTATGCGATCCTGCGCCCCACAGTGTTGGTAGGCACCGAAGATATTTTGATCAATAACATCGCGTATCTGATGCGACGCTTTCCACTCTTCTTCATCCCTGGCGATGGCTCGTACGGCATCCAGCCAGTGTTCGTCGAAGATTTGGCGGAACTCGCCGTGGAAGGCGTGTATAGCAAAGAGAATTATGTGATCGACGCCGTTGGTCCCGACAGCTACACCTTCAAGGAATTTGTAAAACTGATCGGTGAGCGCGTCGGTGTGCAGCGACCGTTGATCTCCGTCCCGCCGCGCCTGGCATTATTCGCCGCTCAATTTTTGAGTCTCTTCGTAGGGGATGTCATCCTGACCCCTGAAGAAGTGGACGGCTTGATGGGCAACCTACTCGTCTCGAAAGAACC
>CAZMQE010000233.1:1271-5055 GCA_964568115.1 uncultured Anaerolinea sp. | reverse complement strand
TATTCCGCGTTGACCGACTTTGGTTTGGTCCCGGCGGCGTTGCTCGGCATGGATTTGACTCAGCTGCTCGATAAAGCCGATTGGATGCGCGCACAATGCGGCGAACACATCCCTGCGGCGCGTAACCCTGGCATGGCGCTGGGCGCTGTCCTTGGGCAGGCGGCGCTCGAAGGCCGAGACAAACTCACCGTTGTGGCTGATGCGCCTTTATCCGCATTTGCGGGCTGGGTCGAGCAGATCGTTGCCGAGTCCAGTGGCAAGTTGGGGCGGGGCATCCTGCCGGTGCCGTTGGAGCCGTTGGGCGATGTGAAGTTCTATGGCAAAGATAGAGTCTTTGTGTATCTGCGTCAAACGGGCGAGCACGACGAAGCACTGAAGTCATTGCGCGTGGCGGGTCATCCCGTGATCGAACTGCCTATTGCAGGTTTCTACGATATCGGCGCCGAAATGTTCCGCTGGGAAATTGCGACGGTGGTGGCGTGTTCGGTGCTGGGCGTGAATGCGTTTGACCAACCGAATGTGGAATCGAGCAAGAAGCTCACAAAGGCGAAGATCGCTGAGTATCAAAAGAAGGGTAAGTTGAAAGAAGGCAAGCCCGCGTGGAAGCAGGACGGTGTGCTGGTGTATTCGCCGACCGCGGTGACCGGCGCTTCGTTGAAGTCAGTGCTGAATAGCTTCTTGAAGAAATCGAAGGCGGGCGGTTATGTTGCCATCAATGCCTATCTGCCGCGCAGTAGTGCGATGGTGGAGGCTTTGCAGGCAATGCGGGTGGCGATCCGTGCCAAGACCGGCAATGCTGTGACCGCCGGGTTTGGTCCGCGCTTCCAACATTCCACGGGGCAGTTCCATAAAGGCGGTATCAAGAACGGATTGTTCCTGGTCATCACCGCTGAGCCCGAAAAGGATTTTGACATCCCCACCGAAGGGCTGACGTTCGGCGCATTGATCCGCGCGCAAGCGTTGGGCGATTTCGATGCGTTGATCGAAGCGAAAAAGAAAGCGCTTCGCATCCATTTGCCCTCGGTGAGTGCAGTGGCTGATTTGGTAAAGATGTTGGAATAAATTTAGCTGATTAGATAGAACCCCGTTGGTAAATACTCCAGCGGGGTTCTATTATTAACTGACCTCACGTACTGACGCTTCGACTGCGAACGAGACAAGCCCCCGTTCTCCGCTCAGCGCGAACTCCGTCCCCCGAAGGACATCGGGGCGATGTGAGCGCAGTCGAAGGACATTGGGCATAAAAGCCGTTTTTGCGTAGGGCGAGTTATTAATCCCATTTTCACCTGTTGGTTTTACACTTGCTGAGAAAGGAAATTATAAAATGTTTGATTTAGGTGCCCCTGAGCTTTTAATTATTCTTGTGATCGTTGTTTTGGTTTTTGGTCCCGGGCGGATAGCCAAGACACTGGGTGAAGTAGGAAAAGGTATTCGCTCTTTCAAAGATTCGATCTCGTCTGAAGAAAAATCGGATTCAGTACCAGAAACCAATATTGTGTCAAAATAATCCGATACATTCGCTTTGTTGTGGCGTGATGTAAAAATCAACTACCCGCTGCGTATTGTGCAGCGGGTAGTTGATTTTTTTATTTGCATTGCGGAGTTTTATTTCCGTGCTAGGGTGTGGTGAATGAGCCCGGCGACAATGGTATCGGCAATGTCTGAAAAGCCTGCTTCCTGAATTAATTCAGTGACGATGTCTTTGAGATTGTCGGAGGTGAAGGCGTGATCGGCATACCAGGCGCCGAACGCTCGACCTGCCCAGGTGGTTGGTTTGCCAAAGTCCGAGATCAAGACCTTGCCTCCAGGTTTGAGGACACGGTAGCTTTCTCGAATAGTGGCGCGTTTAACTTCAAGTGGCACATGATGGAAGGTTAGTGAGCTTACGACCCAGTCGAAGGACGCATCTGAAAATTGTAATTGTTCGCCGATGCCCAGTTCTAACTTTGTGTTCGCGGCTTTGCGTAGTTTCTGTCGTGCCACATCCAGCATGTCATTCGATGGGTCAATGCCATGGAGCATGATCGCATCTCCAAGCCTTTTGTGTAATTGGTAGAGAACTTCCCCAGTGCCACAGCCGATATCCAAAATCGATTGCCCCGGCTGGATGGTGATCAAGCGCACGTGCGGACGGGTGACAAACGGGAGCCCTAGCGGCGAGTTGCCGATATCGTAATATTTTGCCCGAAAGCCCTCAACGATTTGCCCAGTGGTGACTGGGTTTGCAGATGATGCGCGGGTGGAGTGTGTTTTGCTCATAGAGATCCAACCTTAATGTGGTTTTAAACATTTTACACTATCCCGTCCAAGGCTTTCCGCTACAGTCAGGTAAAATTGTCGCATGAAGAATAATCTGACACAACTCAAATGCGTCGCCTGTCGCGGAGGGGATCCGAAGTTGACCGATTCTGAGATCCTTGAACTGCGAGAACAAATTCAAAACTGGCAGCTCAAAGAGATCGACGGCGTTCAACGTTTGGAAAAGGTTTTTAAATGCAAGAACTTTGTTGAAGCATTGGAGTTTGTCAACAAAATTGGGACGCTTGCGGAGATGGAAGACCATCATCCTTTCATTGTGCTTGAGTGGGGGCGTGTGACCGTCCAGTGGTGGACGCATGTTGTGAAAGGCTTGCACAAAAACGATTTCATTATGGCGGCAAAGACGGATGAATTAGTCGCTAGCGATTTTAAAACTGTTTGATCTCAGAGAAAACAGTTTCCACTGCCTTTTTCAGAAAACTCGAGTTGGGTTCGCCTGCCTGCCAGACCACCGGGCAGAAAATTTCCATTCCCACCATCGTGCTTAATTTTTCAAGATCTCCAATATAGTCATCGGCGTGATGGACTGCCAACACGGTAGGCAGGTTTTGTGTTTTTGCCCAAGCCAGACGGCTGTATTGTGGGCTGGCTACATTGAGCAGACCGGGTTCCTGTTCCATAAAGTAATCGAACATCCGCATGTCTTCGGTAACAACCAGTCCGTGGATGGGAGCTGGGTATTCAATGTCAAATGGGTCAATCGAAAGAGAGAGGAATGGAAATCCATAAAGTTGAATGGTCCCGTTGCCGGTGAGTTGGTAGGGCGCTGATGTAATTTGAACGCCGTTTGCCTTATAGGCATTTTTTGAGCCAAGCTTATACTTGAATAGCTCATGGGGGATATGGGTCTTCTGATATTCTGGCAGCATCGCATGACCATATTCCCATAGGTCGTCGCCTGCCAGGTTATTGAGAAAAAGAACAGCTTTTTCGGAATTGGATGATTTGGACATAGTTCCTCTTGCCCGCGATTATCCTCCAATCTGCCATTCAAAACATTGTTATACCGATGCAAAACAACAGGCGCATTCTAGCGCCTGTTGTTTCCTGTGTACTTATTTTTTGATCTATGAAATTAAAGGGAATTCAGCATTGTACCAAAGGTGGATAGGCTGGTGGCGAGTGGATAAAAAAGCCACATCTTTTTGTTATTATGTTTAAGGCTTTCCAGAACTGCGGGTAGTACTTGGTGCTTGGCAATTTTCAATAAGCCCAGGTTCTGTGCAAACCAAACGGGGACATGGCGATGCTCAGGTAAAGGCATGACGGCGCTGAAGTCCACTTCGCGGTCGTTGATCTGATATTTGTAGCGCGATATTTTTCTGACTTTGACATCTGTTTCCAAAAACTCACGCAGTGAGTCAAGGTTTTGGCGATTCATCCACTGCGGCAGATCTGAGGTGGCTTTGAAGCCCGATATGGTGCCCAGATCCAAGAGTAATTGTTGTTCATCCGGTTTTAGTGC
>CAZMQE010000233.1:0-1171 GCA_964568115.1 uncultured Anaerolinea sp. | reverse complement strand
GTGACCATGAAGGGTGCCAGCCAAAGCCCGGCGGTTCGCCCTGTGGCTTTGATCTTGTTTGCCAGTTCTGCCATGCCAGATGGGAATTTTTTTGTAGGTTCCCAATCTCCGTGTGTGATCTGCCACCCATCATCGAGTTGGAAGACATCAAAGGGCAAATCGCCGAGGGCATGGAGCGCATTCGTGATGACGTGTTCGTTGATCCATTTATACAAGCTATACCAAGAACACCAAACACGAGGAGCTTTTTCAAAGCGGGTTTTGCCGAATTTGGTTTCAAGCAAGGCTGTGTACTTTGCGAAGACATCATCTTCTTTGCCGCGGATGATTAGCCATTGGCTCTCGTGACCATCTTCGTAAAAGGCTTTGAGGGTTGTGCCATCCAATTCGACGCGTCCACTTAGGTCCAGGGCGCCGATGAGTAGAATATCATCATCGTTGAGTTCCACTGCGCCGACCCAGGCGCTGACATGGTTCTTCGCCAAGGCATAGGCAGGGTCTTCGTCTTTTTGGCGGAATTTGGGAGAGCTGATGGGGAAGGGTGGTTCGGAGGGGTCGAGCCAGGTTGTCAGAGTCCAGGATTGCCATCCGTGACGGAAAAAGCGTTTCGGAGGCTGAGGCAGGCTCAAATGGAGTGATGAAGCGGTGACGATCTGTGAGTCTGTCCCCTGATGAAAAGAATCAAGATGCAGATTTAGAATTGTCATAGGCGCGATTATCCCGCGTATTCTGTTGACGGTCAATTTAATTTGTGGCATAATCTGTACAGTTACATAACAAACTACATAACAATCCCGTAAGGGAAAAGGCGATGAAGAGAACGAGTAAATCTGCCCCAGTGTTGTCAGCGAGCCTGAATGAGTGAGAGCAGGTCAACAAAGCAGGTTGAAGATCATCTCGGAGCCGCGAGCCGAAATTTAGTAAGCAAGCCGAAGTTGTTCTTCGTTATCAGAACAGGATGATGTTAGTCGTCCAATGAGAGCCCCATCTTTGATGGGGAATCAGAGTGGTACCGCGTGAGCCTTGCTCTCGTCTCTGTTTGAGATGAGAGTTTTTGTTTTAATATCATGGAGGCATGAATGTTTAAACCTGTATCGTCCAAGCTCAACGTAACTTCGATGGAAGATGGCGTGCTGAAGTTTTGGAAGCAGCGCGAGATCTTCAAGAAGAC
>CAZMQE010000232.1:0-5072 GCA_964568115.1 uncultured Anaerolinea sp. | reverse complement strand
AAGGAGAACAAAAAATGACAACTGCTCCTATGACGAAAACTGAAAAGCCTTATGTCAATCCATATTTTGGCGGCATGGTGTTGGGCATCGTGCTCTTCCTCGCCATCCTGCTCACCGGCAACGGGCTTGGCTCATCCGGCGGCACAACCCGCATCGTTGCTTTTATCGAAGATCAGATCAACCCCGCACACGTTGACCGCACCCCATATCTCTTGAAGATGGCGGGCGGCGATAAGAATCCGCTCGATGATTGGATCATCCCGGTGTTCTTCGGCGCACTGCTCGGCGGCTTCACCTCCGGCAAGATCTTTGGCAGAGCCAAGCTCGAAACCACCAAAGGACCTAACATCTCCAACCGCACGCGTTGGTTGATGGCGTTCCTCGGCGGCACGATCTTCTTATACGGTGCCCGCATGGCACGCGGCTGCACCTCCGGTCAGGCATTGACGGGTGGCGCCACCCTTGCGGCTGGTTCGTGGGCGATCATGTTCGCCATCTTCGGCGGCGCGTATGTGCTGGCTTATTTTGTTCGCAAGCTTTGGTTATAAGGAGGACGCAATGAACTTCCCTCTTCCATCCTTCCTCGCTGTGAGCGCCTCCAACCCGTGGACGTATGTCCTCTTCGGGGTCATCGGTTTCGCGTTCGGCTTTACTTTGGAAATGTCTGGGTTTGGCAATTCAAGAAAACTCGCCGCCCAGTTCTACTTCACCGACCTGACCGTTCTCAAAGTGATGTTCACTGCCATCGTCACCTCGATGGTACTCACCTTTGGCGCAGTTGGGCTCGGCATTCTGGATTTCAGCCAGGTCTGGGTCAACCCCACCTATCTTTCCTCCGGCATTCTCGGCGGACTCATTATGGGCGTGGGCTTCATCGTCGGCGGCTTCTGCCCCACCACGTCTTTGGCAGCGGCATCTACCGGCAAAATTGACGGCATGTTCTTTGTGGGCGGCGGCTTCTTCGGCGCTTTGCTCTTCAGCGAAACCGAAAAATATTTCGACAATTGGTACACCAACTCTGGCTACTATGGGCGTCTCACACTCGATCAAGTTTTTGGACTGCCCGTCGGTGTGGTGGTTTTGCTCGTCGTCCTCATGGCGCTC
This sequence comes from uncultured Anaerolinea sp., assembly GCA_964568115.1. Lineage (GTDB taxonomy): Bacteria > Chloroflexota > Anaerolineae > Anaerolineales > Villigracilaceae > Defluviilinea. The sequence continues at coordinate 3,968 of CAZMQE010000232.1, read as the reverse complement.
TTTATGTTCTGGGGTGCGGAACAACTCGAGCGCATCTTCGGCAAAAAAGATCTGACCAAAGAGCCCAAGCTCCGCATGGCTGGCGCTGGTGCGCTCCTTGTTTTCGCACTCGCGGTCGTCTTTATTGGTCAACCCAGCTTTGAGCAAAAGTATAGCAAGGTCACCATCAAACGCGAGGTGGATGGCAAGCCGGTTGTCTATAGCGCAGAGAACGCCCTTGAACAACGCCTGATGCAAGTCAGCCCGGCGGAAGTGTTCAAGACCGTCTATAACCAAAAAGTAAATCTGATCATGGTGGACGTCCGCCCCGAATCAGACTACAACCTCTATCACATCGACGGCGCTCTCAACGTGCCCTTGGATAAACTGCCCAGCGTCATTCCCGACTTTTTAACTGAACCGCCTGCGAATAGCGTTTTCATCCTCATGAGCAACGACGAGACCGCCGCCACCGAAGCGTGGAAGCAACTCGTCGCATCCTCGGTGCCGAACGCCTACATCCTTGATGGCGGTATCAACAATTGGATCGCCTACTTTGGCAAGGAAGAAAACTTCCAACCAGCATCTTCAACCGGCACTGACCAATTGAAGTATGTATTTCCTGCCGCGCTCGGCAGCAGCTACGCTTCCTGCAATCCCGATCCGCAGGAATACGAAACGCTTGAATTTGAAGCCAAGATTAAACTGCAACTCCAACGCGATAAGAGCGGCGGCGGCTGCGGCTAGATAGTCATTCCCTCATGGCTCTTGCGGGGGCTAAGCCCCCGCAAGAGCGCAAGCAAGTACGCAAAAACCCCTTCCGACAAAAATATCGAAAGGGGTTTTTTCACTCTAGTTTGAATTCGGTTTACTTCTCCGTGATCGTAACGCTTAACATTGCGTCGCCGGAAAAATTTGGATTTGTATCAGGGTCACGCCGGGTAATTGCATTCACCACATCCATGCCTTCAACAACCTGACCGAAGATAGTGTAGCCGCCGTTCAAAAAGTCAGCGGGAGCAAATGTGATAAAGAACTGACTGCCATTCGTATCACGTCCGGCATTCGCCATGGCAACCACACCAGCTTTATCAAAGGTCAGGTCGCTATCTTCGTTGACAAATTCATAACCAGGTCCGCCCATGCCCGTGCCAGTGGGATCGCCACCTTGCGCCATGAAGCCATCCAGCACACGGTGGAAAGTTACACCGTTAAAGTAACCATCTCTTGCAAGAAAGACAAAACTATTCACAGTGATAGGGGCTTTATCGGGGTAAAGCTGAATGACAAACTCGCCGCCGTTCGCCATTTTGACATTGGCGAAATATTGCTTGTTCACATCGATCGTCATCTCGGGTGCAGCAGCATATTGCTTGGAAGTCACTTGCGGCGCTTCCCCGGCCGGTGGAACTTCAGCAGCGGCATCCGTCGCAACCGGTTCAACCGGCGCAGCTTCTTTTGGTCCGAACGCCCAAAATGCCGCAACTGCCACGATCAAAATACCCACCACGATCGCGAGCTGGGTGTTACGCGCCTTCTGTGCCTGCGCCTTTTGCGCACGGATCTGTTCTCTTTTGGTTGGCATACTAAATATCTTCTCCTTGAAAAATTTTTCTGAATTCTAACAGCATTTAGAACCTATCCAATATTCCGCTTGAGGCGGCGTTCTCGGGCAGCGAGCGCGATTTTAGGATAGATACTTAATTCAACTTACTGACTCTTGCATTCAATTCACGTAAGCGTGAAGACATATTCTGTAGAACAGATATAGCCACCTCTGGTCGGTCAAGCAGGATCGCCTTGAAAGCATCTCCATTAATGACCAGCACCCGCGCATCGCCATTGGCTCTCAGGCTTGCTGAACGCGGCGCAGATTCAAGGATCGCCATCTCGCCCACATATTCATTAGCTCCATGCGTTGCAAGCACCTTTTGTCCGCTTTCGAAGTTTTTGACCACATCCACTTTACCGCTGGCGATGATGAATAGAGTGTTACCGGGTTCACCTTCACTGCATAAAAGCTCTTCTTTAAAATACAGGAACTCATCCGCCACCTCTGCGATCTTCTCCAGGTCCTCGGGCGAGAGCCCGGCAAACATGGGCACTTCACGCAACAATAAAATACGATCGAGCGTCGAAAGGGTTTTTAGAGTTTTTAAATTGGTTATCTTTTTCATAGCGATCCTGCCATCCATGTTAGCAATTGCATTACGCGCCGCATCCTTTACCATAAGAACCGGGTCAGACATCAGATTGCGCACATTCGTTTTAAACTCAGTCAACTTCTGTTCAGTGACAACATATACCGCCAGCGCACGGAACCAATGATCTTCATGCGCCAACAAAATGTCAACCACTTCGCTCAACGTCATGTGTTGTTCGTCGCCAGTCTGGAACATACCGCCACGATCCAGGATGGGCAACACTTCATTGGTAATGCGCTTATCGCCCAGGGTCTCAAACGCTTCCAGTGCCGCTGCGCGCGTGGAGGCATCGCCCGCATTCAAACTCTTGCGCACCAGATCCAGCGCCTGCGGGTTGCCAAACAAACCCACGGCTTTGATCAACCGTTCCTCGCTCAACGCTTCGCGATGCTTCAACGTAGCGATCAACAATAGCGTGGTCCGACCCTTCGGCGGCAAAGCGCCTGCCAACATACGCAAATATCGGATGCTCGCCACCTCACGTTGGATATAACTACGCAACGGATTCAAAACTTCCTCATCGCCAGGTTGGATGGCGTCCAAAGCGCAGGCTGCGGCTACCTCGTCCGCGCCATTCAGGACTTGCAGAACCACGCTGCGGGACGCGGGCCAAGCCTGTTTCAGCGATTCTGAGGCTGCATCTCTCACCCCGGCATCTTTATCAGCGAGGCGCTTTGCAACCGCTGTGTATACCGCATCATTTCTGAGATAAGCCGCGATACGCACCGCTTCTTTTCGAACACCTTGTGAGACATCCTCCATCGCGGAAATGATGATGTCGGGATTAAACGAATGTCGATCCCTGGCGTTCGAGGCGATCACTCGAAACGCATCCACAGCCACATAGCGGTTGCGCGGATCATCATGTTTTAATAGTTGTGAAAGGATCAGGTCTGCCTTTTGGGATGCGCCCAGGAATACCAACACCATCGCTGCCCTCGCCTGGATTCTGACATTCGGATCAGCGAGCAAACGCTCCAGGGTCCGAATCAGCTCAGGTGTAGAAGCAACCTCCAGCTTGGGAAATGAGGCGAGCGTCTTTTCACGGACCGTATCATCCGGGTCGTCCAATCCCAATAAGATCTCTGGAAATACGGCTTTTGCGTCAAGGTCGGTCAATGCCTGGGTTGCCGCAGCACGCACGTTGGCATCCTCATCGAATAAGCTCTTCACCAATTCAGGGATCGCCAGCGGGCTATCCATCTTCGCCAGCATTTCGGCGGCGAGGCGACGTGTAAACGGCTTGGGATCACGCAAGGCATTGAAGGTGGCTTGCAATGCAGCGGGGTCTTTTTCAAAACCTGCAAAGGCATCGTCGTCATTGCTGAACACTTCCACGCGCCCGGCTTGCAACGCCGCGACCAGGGCGTTGCCATATTCGGCACGCATGCGCCAGATAAGATAAAAACATATCAGCGCAACCATTGCCCCCATCAACAAAACCTGTTGCGTGGTGAAAAATTGTTTACTGGCAACCAACAGTAAACCAGAGAGAATCACACCGATCTGCGCGGGCACGCCATTGGTAAAAGCCAACACTTGCCCGCGCCGCTCAAGCGGAACTACATTAAATAACGCACTCCAGGCTGTGCCCATCACGCCGCCCAACACTACCAGTTGGGCAAGCCTCACGATCACTGCGCCTTCAAATTGAAAGCTGACAAAAAATACAACGAACCCGATAATATATGTGACCGGCATGATCAAAATACTGTTGACGATGCCAAGCCGGGCGTATAAGCGATTCGCAAGCAACAGCGAAACAAAAAAGGTCACGGCGGTTGT
>CAZMQE010000231.1:3907-5076 GCA_964568115.1 uncultured Anaerolinea sp. | reverse complement strand
GTGTTCGATCATCGCATTCTCGATGGCGCGTCCGCGGATTGGTTTTTGGCGAAGGTCAAAGAGACGTTGGAGAATTGGGCATAGATGACCAACTTCGATGAGCGTGCCAAAGACTGGGACTCTGATCCTAAAAAAGTGGAACGCGCTCGCGTTGTGGCGGATGCGATTCGTAAATCAATTCCGCTATCCAACAAAATGAACGCTCTCGAATATGGATGTGGAACTGGTTTGCTAAGCTTTGCACTGCAATCCGATTTGGGACAGATCACGTTGGCTGATACTTCACAGGGTATGCTGGATGTTTTGAAAGAGAAGATCGTTGCTTCAGGTGTGACGAATATGCATCCTGTGCGGCTTGACCTCGCGACTGATCTCATGCCCGCTGAGCACTTTCATTTGACATACTCGCTGATGACATTGCATCATATCCCTGATACAAATGGCATCCTGAATAAATTCCATGCTTTGCTCGAGCCGAATGGATATTTGCTGGTCGCGGATCTGGAGAAAGAGGATGGCTCCTTTCACACCGATGGAACGACTGATGTGCATAAAGGCTTTGCGCAAGCTGAGCTTCAGAAGCAGGTAGAATCTGCCGGTTTTGGTGATGTTACATTTTCAACGGTGTATGAGATCAAAAAGAAAATTGACGGTCATGAAAAGACGTTTCCTGTCTTTTTGATGTCTGCCCGAAAAATATAAGGATCAAGAAATTTTATGTCAAAAGAACAAGATCGCCCAACCATCAACCGTAACGTTCATCCGCCCATTGTCGCTTTGATATTTATTGCGGTGGCTTTTGTGTTGGGACGTTTTGTGCTCGCTTCATTCATGGCGCCGAGCGTTTTACGCAATGTCGGTTTCGCCTTAACCTTTATTGGACTCCTCTGCGGCGTTGGCGCATTCTTGGAGTTTCGCAAGGCGCGCACTACACTGGATCCGCATGGCTCGACGAAGCAGCTGGTCACTTCGGGCATTTATCGCTTCACACGCAACCCGATCTATTTGGGATTTTTGCTAATGGTGATTGGCTTTCCATTGAACTCAGGTTTTTACTCAGGCATTGTTGTCGCACCATTTTTTGCGCTCACGCTGAATCGGCTGGTCATAGAAAAGGAAGAAGCCTATCTCGAGAAAAAATTCAAAGATGTTTACACCAGCTACAAGTC
>CAZMQE010000231.1:1518-3807 GCA_964568115.1 uncultured Anaerolinea sp. | reverse complement strand
ATCCAAACATCTGAAGTCCAATTGAACGTGAATGATAAAAAGGTCAAAGCCTATCTTGCCAATGGCGGTGGACCCGGCGTGCTGGTTCTGCATGCCTGGTGGGGACTCAAGCCGTTCTTCAAACAAGTTTGCGATCAACTGGCAGAGCAGGGGTTTACGGTTCTCGCGCCTGACCTTCGCGATGGTCAGATCGCGCAGACGATCGACGAAGCCAAGGCGTTGATGGAAAGAAGCGATGGTCAGTTTATTGGTGATATCGTAATGACCGCCAAGGATCATCTGCGTGAGATGGTCGATGGCAAGATCGGTGCGGTTGGTTTTTCAATGGGCGCGGCATGGGCATTGGTCGCTGCATCGTATAAGCCCGAACAGTTCGCGGCGATCGTTCTTTTTTATGGCAACGAAGGTGTGGACTACGGCAAGATCACGGCAAAAGTGATGGGACATTACAGCGACAACGATGAATGGGAACCGAATGAGTTTGTAGAGAACACCTTTGCAGAGTTCAAGAAAGCTGGTGTGGACGCAACGCTTCATATCTACCCAGGAGTTGCTCATTGGTTTGTTGAGTCTGATCGCCCCGAATATGACTCCGCTGCCGCGCAACTGGCATGGGATCGGACGTTCGAGTTTCTCAAGAAAAATCTTGGTTAGATAAAACCAAAACGGCGTGCTCGCAAGCACGCCGTTTTTATTGTTGAGCTTTTCCATATGCATCGAGTAGATATTGATATTGCCCGGTGTTCATCTTCCAGATCGCTTCCCATCTTGCTGCTGTCCAGAGATCACCGCTAACGATTAGATGAAGTTGATCGAAATACGTGGCAAGATTTTGGTCTGCGATTTGATTCGTGCCACTATCAATGGTTTCAATATACCCGTTGGGAATATCGCGTTGGAAATGAGCGATATCCCATTCGGTGGGATCGCTGGGCTTGAGATGGGATAGCAACGGGTCGCCCAAAGCCAGCTCATCAACGATGTGGACTTTTGGACCTGCAAAATATCCAGCCATACCGATGCCACTTAAGACTGTGACTTTTGGATGCTCCTTGTTGAGTTGCAAGCCATATTCTGCAAAAGGATGTAGTGTCAGATTGTCGTGCCTGCTGAACAGTAATAGATTTGAGAAGCGATAATAGCCGTATCTTTCATCAGCGATGCCGGATGTATTATCGAAGGTGACGAGATCGCTTTCCAATGGGTTTGCAAAGGATTTTAGCGGAGCTAACAATAACCCAAGCAGCAATATCAAACTGATCCAAATCGTTTTCTCGAGCGTGGAACCATCTTCAGCGCGACGGACGAGCAGGGCAACGCTCAAGATCAACGGCGTTGAAAAGAAGCGCCCGCTCATGAAATCGCCGCCGATGTAGACGATATAACCAAGATATAACAGGACGCCGAGGGCGATCAGGGTTTCATCTTTGCGTTTGCTAATAAATGTAAGGACCAGCGCGGAGAACGTGATCGTGAGCGTGATCGGATCCCATCCGAGAGAGTTGAAAAAATATAAAATGCCTTGCATCAGCTCTTCACTTAAAGGCACACCCGTGTTCATCTTGGCGTAATAAGTGTTTGGGACGGGGAAGCCGTAATAGATAATCGCGAATATTTCCCACAAAATGAAGGGCAAAAATCCTGCAAACATAATGAGGAAGGTTCGCTTGTTGAATTGGCTGCGAAGCAGAACAAGTAAAGCCGGAAGATAGAATAGTAACGTGTCCATCCGGTTGAAGGTTGCCAAGCCTGCAAGTAGACTCAAGAAAAATAGATTCTTGTCCGATAGCGGTTTCTCTGCCTTGAAATATAAAGCCGCGAAGCTGATAGCAAGCAAATGCGTGGCGGGATTTTCCAAACCCGAGGTGGAAAAATCCACGAAGGATTTGGAAAGGATGAGAACCGAGAATGTCAGCAGCAAACCGAAGTTGTTTTGCGGAATGTAGACCAGCAGAACAAAGAGCGCCAGCGAGGAAGCGACAACGGAAGCCAGAATTAAAGTGATGTAGGGATTTGCGATAAGCGTATGTGCGCCTGCCAGAACGAACATCCACAGCGGATTGGTAAACGTTTGTACGCGTTCATCTATGTTCCAGCGCAAACCGTAGCCATGAATAAAGTTATCGGCGGTGCGCAGAGTGATGAAGGCATCCTCTTCCACCCAGGAAGTTTGCACTAATAGGGCGATGAAGATTGCCAGCATGAGGACAATCAGTTTGCGGGAACGGAGGGTTTCGAGCCAGGTCATCGTTCGCAAGTGTATCATGGGTGAAAACGGGTAAAATAAGA
>CAZMQE010000231.1:0-1418 GCA_964568115.1 uncultured Anaerolinea sp. | reverse complement strand
GTTGTGATCGGTGCGGGACCTGCAGGCTACGTGGCTGCGATCCGTGCGGCGCAACTCAAACAGAAGGTCGCGATCGTAGACAAGCAATGGCTGGGCGGCGTGTGTTTGAATATTGGCTGTATTCCGTCCAAGTCGTTGTTGAAAAATGCGGAGGTGGCGTATACCCTTCGCAAACGCAGCAAGGATTTTGGCTTCTCGTTCGATAATTTGAAATTGGATTACAGTGTGGCGTTCAAGCGCTCGCGTTCCAATTCAGACCGACTGACCAAAGGTGTCGGTTTCTTGATGAAGAAGAATAACATCGCCGTGTTCATGGGGGCAGCTGTGTTCAAATCAAAAGACACGTTGAATGTGACTGATAAAGACGGCAAGGTCACTGAACTCAAGGCGAAGAATACCATCATCGCAACCGGTGCAAGCGCGGCGCAGCTCCCCGGCGTGACTGTGGATGGCAAGAAGATCGTCACCTATGTAGAGGCGATCATGCAGGATACATTACCTGCCTCCGTTGTCATTGTTGGAGGCGGCGCCATCGGTACGGAATTTGCGACCATTTGGAATTCCTATGGCGTGGATGTGACCATCATTGAGTTGTTGCCGCGCATCCTGCCGCGTGAGGATGAAGAGATCAGCAAGGAATTGACCAAAGAATTAACCAAGGTCGGTATCAAGATCAAGACCGGTGTGAAGTTTGAAAGCATTGCGGTGGCAGGCGATAAGGTTAAGGTAAAGCTGCCAGATGAGACTCTGGAAGTGGATCAGGTGTTGGTGGCAACTGCCTTTACACCGAACAGCAAAGGGCTGGGACTCGAAGCGGCGGGCGTCAAAGTCAGTGACCGCGGCATGATCGAAGTCAACGAAAAGATGCAGACCAACGTGCCCGGTATTTGGGCGGTTGGCGATGTGACCGGCAAGTTGATGTTGGCGCATGTGGGTTCGGCGATGGGCATTGTGTGTGCTGAACATATCGCGGGACATGAAACGGTCACGCTGGATTATGAGATGATGCCGCGCGCGACGTATTGTCATCCGCAGGTGGCGTCGTTTGGACTCACCGAAGCGCAGGCGAAGGAACGCGGCTACAACATCAAGATCGGGCGTTTCCCCTTCCAGGCGAATGGTAAAGCGCTGGGCATGGGCGATTATGCCGGGTTCGTAAAGATCGTGATGGATGAAAAGTATGGCGAGATTTTGGGGGCGCACATGATCGGTCCCGAAGTGACCGAGTTGCTCCCCGAGTTGACGCTCGCGCGCATGATGGAGTTGACTCCGCATGAGATCGCGCGCAACGTCCACGCGCACCCGACGCTTTCAGAAGTTTTGATGGAAGCGGCACACGGCGCTGAAGGACAGCCGATCCATATTTAGGTTGAGAAGCGAAAAATCAGCCCTGCAAATTTTGCAGGGCTGATTTTTTT
>CAZMQE010000230.1:3500-5089 GCA_964568115.1 uncultured Anaerolinea sp. | reverse complement strand
CGAATGATCGGATACGTTGCCAGACCCAGGATGAAGATGAAGATGTACCAGAAGATCAAACCGACAACGGGATATTTATTTTGAACCCAATCGTAATTGAACAGCTCAGACCACGTGCCGCCCGCGCGTTGACTGGCGAGTCTGTCAGCGGGTAAAAGCAAATTAGAGAAGCCATCAAACTGACGGGGAGTGAGACGCGTGACCTTGGTCAAGTCCACGGTGCTGAGGGAGGCGCGAACCTGCTCGGCGTCGAAGTCCGCGCTCTTCTTGAAGATCAAGACCTTGGGATGGTCATAGAACGTAAACGCTTCTTCAGCGTATTGATCGTTGATCTCGAAATTGCCGAGCTTGGGGAAGGTCTCAAAGACCGCCACGAGTTCGAAGCCCAACCTGCCTTCATGATCACCTGGTTTGGCTTCGTGGTAACACGGGATGATCTCCTGATCCAACGGACACCCCATGAGCTCGCGATAATAATACGTTGTGAGCGGATAGCGTTCAGGCAGGCGCGTGATCTGCGCGTATTGGTGATTGGTGGGGATGAAAATGTAATCGGCTTGGTCAAGTGTAGACACAAACCGATTCAGCTTGTCCGCATTGTCATCCCAATAGACCTGTAGATTCAAATCGCCGCGATAGATGCCACCGAAAGCGTCGTAGCTATCAATGCGGAAGGGCAGTCCGTAGTCGTAATCCGTTTCGTTGGCAACGGCTGTGCCGGAGAGAGACAGCAAACCCGAGTCTGTTTGGAGACGCAGGTAATACTGCGTCCCAAGCTCCATGGCAATGGGGGTATCGAGGGTAAATGTATAAGTGTCGCCACGCGGATCGGTGGATGGAGCAAACGTCCCTGTGACCGAAGCGCCTGTCAAAATTTGTTCGGGAGCGAAATTTGGATCTTTTGAAATGGCTAGATCCAACGTATGAGTCTCAGATAACGAACTTAGATCGGCATTGGTCACATGTTCCAATCGAATTTCACTCAAGGAACCCGTGACCTGCGGAATAAACGACATGTTATATGGAGCGCCCAACGCCACCGTGCAGGATGCCGACACATCAATGACCTGTTCCACGTTCTGGTCATTGACCTGCAGGTTGACATGCAACAGACCACACACATTGACCTGACCATCAGTGCCCAGCATCTCAAACTTCAGATAATAGGTCTGACCCGCCACCAGCAACGGGAGCTGGTCAAAGTTGGCGAATTGAGCCATGTTTCCAGGTTCGCCGGGGGCTTCGGCAGTTGTAAAGGCAGATGCCAGGGGCAACGGATCACTCAAGTTTAGCCAAACCGTCACCATAAGCTGTGACGGCAATTGCGCCGGCATAGCCGCAACATGCGCCAGCGTCACTTCCTTGAGCAAGCCTTCATTTTGTGGAACAAAGGAAGTTTGATACGGCGCCTGCGGTTGAATATATACACCCGTGGGAAACGGCAGTGGCTGGTTATAGGTCGATGCACCAGCTTTTTGAATCTCCAAATTAATGGGACCGGGAATGTTTTGGAAGATCCAACGCGAAGCCGCAATGCGCGGTTCATCGCGGACGTAAATACTTTGGAAGGCGAACGCCCATGCGGCAGT
>CAZMQE010000230.1:0-3400 GCA_964568115.1 uncultured Anaerolinea sp. | reverse complement strand
AATTGCATGGATTGCCAGATAAAATACAACGCCGTCCAACCCCAGAGCAGGGCATGCCGCCATTCGCCTTTGAGAATACGCCACCCCATGTAGAGGAAACCCAGCCACGCCAGAATCCCAAGCGGGAGGCCCAGTCCCCACACGGTTAAGTTGACGAATGAATACAAGTGATTGCGCCGTGCCCATTGGAGGTTCCATGGCAGGTCAGCATCGCCTTTTGCCTGCACACGTTGTTCCTGAATGTTGGCGATCCACTGCTGACTGGGCATTAAGCCATCAAAAGCATACGGTTGGAAAATACGGAAGGAGATGAGCGCGGCAAGTCCACCGGCGATTAAAGCTGCAGTGATCAGTAACCAGTAATTTGATGCGAGTGACGAGTGACGAGTGGCGGGGACTGAGTCTTGCTCAGATTCTGTGGTCTGCTGTCCATCGTCCATCGTCAATTGCTTGCGATCAGTGATGAAATACCGCAACGCAAACGCACCCGGCAACAGCAGCGCCAATGGATAAATGTTGACCTTCGATGCCAGCGCCATACCGTAGGCAACGCCAAAGCCAAGGCTGTAAAGGAAAAGACGATTAGATACTAGAGCTTGGAGAGTAGGGGATTGTGCCTGTTGAGGCTCGACAATCGCTTCGCTACTTTCTACTTTCTCTTCACTACTCTCTACTCTCTGATCTCTATTCTCTATTCTCTGTTCTCTACTATCTAATATCGCCACCGCAAAATAGATCGCCAGAAACGCAAAGGGATTCACAAACAGATCGGTCGTGAAGAAATGCGATTGCTGGATCTGCATCACGGTCAATGCTGAAAGAAGGGCAGCCAGCAAAGCCACACGCCGGTCATATAAACGAGCCACAATAAAATACAGGATCAGAATGGTGAACAAATCTGCCAGTGCAGAGAATTGCCGCCCAATGGTCTTCACATCAAATTGATTGGATGCCTCTGCCGCGACGCGGACAATGGTCATCGGCAGGTTGCCGTAGACAAAGAACGAATAACCGCGATTGTAGGGATTCAGCGTGGAAGTCTTGCTATCGAAGTAATCCCCAATACTCAACCATTGCTTTTGGTCGGGAGGGCAGGCTTCCACGGGGATGGTGGCATCCGCACATTTATGCGCCTGTAAACTGCCGAGCACGCCTGCTAAAAAGTTTTCATCCGGATGCTGGTGCTGACCTTCACCCCAATTGACACCCGTCAAACGCAAATAGCCTGCCAGTACAAGCACCAGCAGGAACAGCACATCATAAAGCCAGGAATATTTTTTACGATTCATATAAGTCCTCGCCCTGAGCGAAACGACGAGTATAACGAGGAATGTAGTCGAAGGGCAAGCGCTTCGACTGCGCTCCGCTCAGCGCGTATTAGTTGGCAGGCACAAAAAAGATCCAGAAATCATGACCCGGCACAGCCGAGTCGAACATCCGTAATTGACCGTTCGGGTAGAGTGACTGCAAAACGTCCAACGAAGCCTGGTCGTTCCCGCTCGGGTCTTCGGCGTTCGCCTTGACCATGAACAATTTCGGTCCCGTTAATTCTACCGTGCTTGGCAGGTTATCCCGCCACATCGCCATATCGCGGTTCGGGATGCCCGCCCACACCGCGGGCAAACGCGTATCCACCCAATATGGGAACGGCACTACCCATACCGTATCCGTCCTGCCATAGGTCTGCTCAAATTTCTTGATCTCTTTGCCCATGTCGGACGTATTCCACGAGCCTTGCAGGAACGAATCGGCATATTGACGAAAGACCAGGTCATAATTTTGCGAAGCGGAAAAAAACAATAAGGCACCCGCGACACCCCAGACCAGGACGCTGCGCAGCTTGCCTCGTCCAAAGCTGGTGAGGAGACCATCGAGCGCCAGCGCACTGATAATGAATACCGGGATGTACGCGCCGCCTGCGCGGTTCAATGCCGGGTTTTCACCGGGATACGCCAACGACAACGTGGACGGCAGTTGCAATAACGGGATCGAAACCAACAGGAATAGATCCAACCAGTGACGATTGCGAATATAGCGAATCAGCACCAGTAAAACGCCAAAGGCAAACAACACCGCTGAGACGATATCCAACGCGGCGCGATGCGGTACCGAATGGACCCAGATCTCGCCATCGTCAAAGTTAAACATCTTGAGGGCTTTCCAAACGTTCGAGCCAAAGATCTCGTAGGCAGGTCCAGGCAGAGGTTGCTCAATGCTGCCCACACGCGAGAGCGCGCGGAAACCAAACTCCGCCGGGTGCCCAGCCCAATAACTCAACAATGGTAAAAAGACCACCAACGAAACCAGCCCCAACATCACCAGCCAGATCGGCAGGTCTCTGCGTGCGCCGTTCGATTGTGCATGCAGCCAATACAACACGAAGGCAGCGATAACCACGAAAGGCACAATGCGCATGGGACTGTAACCATGCAAGCCGATTCCTAAAAAGAGTCCAGCCAGGAGAAAATCATTTCGATTCCGGGTCCGCAACCCGCGGAGGAGGAAAAGAAGCGTAGGCGCGGCGAAGAGCGGATACAACGGGAAGCGCAGTCCCACACGGCTGATCACATTGGGCCAATATCCGATTCCCGCCAGAAGAAATGCAAAGAGCGCCACGCGCGGTCCACCGATCTCTTTGCCGAGTAGGTAGATAAATGGCAGGGTCAAAAAACCGAGGATGGCGGTGCCGAGTTTCAGACTAAGATATGAAAGACCTGTACCAAAGACCTTAGCAACGAGCAACGTCCAATACATTTGGAACGCTTCGCGCCCGGTGTTGCGAATGAAGAAAATATGCGTTTGCCCCTGCGAGACATCGTACACATCGAGGATCTTTTCGGCGTGATCACTGAACGGTTCAGGCGGCACGCTCGCGGTTTGATAAAAGCGGAAGAAGAACACCAGCGCAGTGGCGGCGACGAGGAGCAATGTCCACGCTGAAATGTTGATCGCGAATCCATTCTTGAAAATTCCGCCCAGCCCGCTGAAGAGTGATGTGCGCTTGCTGCGGTTGATCCAAAAAGCAGAGACAAAAAACGCGATCGCAACCAACCAGATCAACACGTTGGTCTGCGTGAAAAGATTATCAGAGAATAATGTGAACGCCCAAAGCGCCAGCGGCAAACTGATGACTAATGCCAGGCGGCGATAAGATAACGGGTCTGTGCCTTCAGATGATTCAGCCAACGGCGCCAGATGCCATTCACCGCGGTAGAGCGCCCAACCCAGCATGGAGAATGCCATGATGTAGAAAGCAACGCCCAAGGGAATGGTCGTTGGCGGAGGCTCGAATAATTTTTGCCCAAGCAAAGCCAGGAGCAAGGCAACTATGGACCGCCAGGGAAAAGGCGTATTGGAAGGATGAAGGAGGGGGGATGAAGGCTGAAGTTCTAAGGGCTGA
>CAZMQE010000229.1:0-5103 GCA_964568115.1 uncultured Anaerolinea sp. | reverse complement strand
CAATTAGCAGAAAAAGAATTAAGTGCGTCCCTTGCAGATACCTTTGAGTGGTTCGATGAGAGTCCGCTGGCAGCCGCCTCCTTGGGTCAGGTTCATCGCGCCAGGCTCAGGCTTGGGGATGAAGCGGATGGATTTCATAATGTGGTGGTGAAGGTCCAACGTCCATTTATTGAAATGATCGTCGGCGTAGACCTATCTGCGCTTCAGCGCGTAGGCAATTGGCTGATGCGCTATCGTCCGATCCGTGAGCGCGCCGATGTCCCAGCCTTGTTGCGTGAGTTTGCGGCAACGGTGCGCGAAGAGATCGATTATGTGCATGAAGCTAAGAATGCGGAAACATTTTTTGAGAATTTCAAGGATGATCCAGATGTACATGTGCCGCGGGTGGTGCAGAAACTCTCTGCGTTGCGCGTGTTGACGCTCGAAGATGTGTTCGCCATCAAGATCACGGATTATGCCGCGATCACGGCGGCGGGTATTGACCGCGATGCTGTGGCGAAAAAATTATTGGATACGTATCTCAAGCAGATCTTTGAAGATGGCTTCGTGCATGCCGACCCGCATCCTGGTAATTTGTTTGTGACACCGCTCGGCGCTGACGGCGATGCGCCGCGCAAATGGCAATTGACCTTTGTGGATTTTGGCATGGTCGCGCGTGTGCCGGTGGGTGTGCGCGATGGTCTGCGTGAGATGTTGATCGGTGTGGGCACCAAGGATTCGGCGCGGGTGGTCAAAGCCTATCAACAGTTGGGTATGTTGTTGCCCGGCGCGGATCTGAAATTGATCGAGCAAGCCGAAGCGCAGGTGTTCGATCGCTTTTGGGGCATGTCGATGAGTGAACTGCGCAAGACCAACCCCGATGAGCTGCGGAAGTTCGCGCATCAATATCGTGACCTGATCTTTAGTATGCCGTTCCAGGTGCCGAACGATCTCATCATGTTGGCGCGCACGGTAGCCATCCTTTCGGGCATGTGTACGGGTCTTGAACCAGACTTCAATTTATGGAATCAGATCTCACCGTTTGCCCGCAAGTTGATCGAGAAGGAAGCTACGAAAGGCATCAGTGATTGGCTCGAAGAGTTGGGGAGTCTGTTGCAAGCGTTGATCGCATTGCCATCGCAAGCCAGCCGCGTGCTGGCGCAAGCTGAAGGCAGTGGCTTAATGGTGCAAGCGCCGCAGATGAGCCGCGAGGTACGTTCGCTCACGCGCTCTGTCGACCGGCTCACGGGCGGATTGATCTTTGTCGGTTTGTTGATCGGTGGGGTGCTGTTGTATAACGCTGGGAATGTTATGTATGGTCAAGGATTGTTAGGCGCGGCGTTGATTCCGTTGCTGTGGGTTTTGTTCTCGCGGAAAGAGTAATGTGATGTCATGCTGAGCCGCTCTGCGGCGAAGCATCTCTACCACGATAGTAGAGACTCTTCGGTCGCGACGAACGCTCCCTCAGAGTGACAAACAAATAGAGCCAACAAAGCAATTCCCTTTTGCTTTGTTGGCTCTGCGGTTTTCAGCGCTAAATCGTTTAGGCTTTTTCGTCCATTTTTTTGATGACGTGGTCAAGCATGCCGCGCATTGCCAGGAGCATCTCGCGGCGGGCGTTGCGGTGATGTTCCATAACGCCTTCGGGTAAAAAGCCCTTTACAGCCTCGCGCATTTCCTCACGCGCCTTCTTGTAATGCTCACGTGTCTCTTCAGGAATTTTTTCTTTCCATTTCTTTTCGTATTCGGTCATAGAGTGCTCCTTCCGTTATTTTTATTATAGCACTTTCAAAGCCGTTCCAAACCCCTTCATAAAACGAAGGGACTTTTTGTGTTTATGGGTATGAAGCTTTGGTTGCCGTGGCTGTCGCAGCTGAACCGCCGACTGTAACGATCACATACACTTCATCGCCGAAGAACTGTCCGCCAGCCGTGGACATGCGCCAGTTGCCGCGGATGTCGCCGGTCTTGGTGGTGGGCGCGGTCATCGCAACGGAGATATCCACAGTTGCGTTCACAGCCACAGCGGAAGGCAGGGTGTACGTAACGCCGCTCATCGCATCGCCGCCGGTGAAGGCAAATTTAAATCCGGCATCCCACGCGCAGGAACCGTTGTTGACCACTTTCCAGGTTTTGGTAAAAGTCTGTCCGGGTGTCATGGGCGTCTTATCGGGAATAGTCACATCGTTGGCGAATGCCATGCTGTAACAGGATTTGGTGGGTGCGATGGTAGCTTGCGAGGCCGGCGGGAAGGTTGCCGCACTGGTCGCGAATGGCGCGAAGGTGGGGGAAGGCGTCAGCGTGGGGAAAAGCTGGATCGTTGGCTGGGCAGCTGCGGTCTGAGTCAGACCCGCGGCAAACGTCTCAACGACTTGCGTCGAAAGTGCGTTCGGGTCCACGGTGGGGGTCAGGTCAGCGTCACTGCCCCCGCAGGCTGTCAAAATTAAAATGCCTGCGATCAAGATAGTCATTAATTTGTTTCTAAGCATAGTTACTCCTTTTATAGCGAACCGCAATTCTACCGGATTTCGCCCAATGTTAAACGGACGTTGGTCCTACAAAGTTCCAACGGCCCACATGCTATAATTTATTGATGACAATTTATTTGGATTATTCTGCCACGACGCCTGTGGACGCGCGCGTGCTTGACGCGATGACGCCTTACTTTAGCGCCTCTTTTGGCAACCCCTCGTCTGTCCATCGCTTCGGACAGCTTGCCGAAGCTGCGATCGATTCGGCGCGCGAGACAGTTGCGCGCGTGCTGAATTGCCGCCCCGATGAAATTATTTTTACATCCTGTGGATCAGAATCAGATAACCTGGCAATCCGAGGCGCGGCGTATGCCATGCGCGAAAAGACCGGTGCCAAATGGATTCTTGCCTCCCGTGCCGAACATCCTGCCATCACCAAAACATTATTACATCTCGAAAAATACGAAGGCTTTCTGGTCGAGTGGCTCGACACAGATGCACATGGCTTTGTGACTCCTGAAACGGTTGCCAAAGCGATCTGCGATCAGACTGCGATCGTCTCTGTGATGTATGCCAACAACGAGATCGGTACGATCAACAACATCAAAGCGATCGCTGAAATATGCAAAGCGAATAATATTTTATTTCATACCGATGCCGTGCAAGCTGCTGCCTATCTACCCGTGGATGTTCAAGCCCTCGGCGTGGATATGATGTCACTTGGCGCGCATAAGTTTTATGGACCGAAAGGGGTTGGCGCGTTATACGTCCGCAAGGGGACGCCGCTCGTTTCGCAGCAAACCGGCGGCGGACAGGAATTCAGTCTGCGGGCAGGGACGCAGAACGTGCCGTACATTGTTGGCTTTGCTGAAGCGCTGCGCCTGACCCATGCAGAACGCGAACAACGGATTGCAAATGTCAAGCCGTTGCGCGATAAGATCATTGGAACGGTGCTGGAAACCATTCACGACTCACAACTCACCGGTGACATGGAAATGCGCTTACCGCATCACGCCAGTTTTGCATTCAAAGATGTAGACGGAAATCTGTTGCTCACACTTTTGGATGCCGCAGGCTTTGCGTGTTCCTCTGGTTCTGCGTGCAAGACCGGTAACCCTGAACCCAGTGAAGTGATGAACGCAATCGGTTTGACGCGCGATTGGGGCTTGGGTTCCTTGCGCGTGACATTAGGCAAAGATACAACGCCCGCCCATATCGATGCTTTCTTGAATGCATTGCCTCAGTTGGTGGAGAAGGCACGGCAGTTGAAGAGGTAAGCCAGATCGTTAGTCAAACTGTGTGAATGATAATTTCGTTCAGGAGCATGTCGTTGAAATTCATTCGTGTTTTTAGTTTTATACTTTTACTATCCCTGCTGACGGGTTGTGGTTTGCCGGGTCTTTCTGCGCCAACACCAACATCGGTGCCAACCAACACACCAGAGCCTTCTGCTACATCAAGTCCAACAAACACAACCGAGCCGACCCTCACATTTACTGAAGCGCCCAGCCTCACGCCAACCATCATGCCCACGATCGAGCCCATGCTTGCCGTTGCCAAAACATCCATCACGCTGCGCTCTAGACCCAGCAAAGGCGGAGATAATGTTGGGGGTGTGTATGGTAACGAAAAAGTGAAGGTGATCGCGCGCAACATTCCATCCACGTGGTTCTATATTATTGCCCCCGATGCACCCGGCGGAATGGCTTGGGTGTTGGCGGCTGGTTTTACCTTACAAGGCGATCTGACCCAATTGCCGATCGCGATGTTCCCGGAAGGCTCAAATACACCTGTATTGTTACCGCCGATCATTTACACCATTTCTGGCACACCACTGCCGCTTAATCCACCGGCACCCGGTGCCCAAACTGCGAAGGTGATCCAACTTGCCAAAGTGCGCGTTGGACCGGGACTCGGTTACATGGAAATGGGACTCTTGGATGTAGGCACTGTTGTTGTGGTGACGGGACGCATCAAGGGCAACGCCTGGCTGCAGATCGAATATCCATCGGGCTTGGACGGACGCGGCTGGGTATTGGCAGAGCTCGTCAAGTTTGAAGGGGATTTTGCTGGGATGCCGTTCTTCAATCAACTTGCCACAAACATTCCCAAAGAAGACGAAGCCCCGGAACAACCGGTTGCCACAGAGACCCTGTCTGCAGATGTGACACCTGTCGATACGCCCATCCCATTTACCGAAACTCCAGCTTTGCCGATGGGTATTACGCTAGCGCAGATCAATGCACGTTCAGGTCCCGCCTCCAGTTTTGCCTCGTATGGGTTGTTGGATAAGAATCAACCGGTGACGATCCTCGGGCGCACATTGAATGGCATCTGGTTTCAGATCCAGTATCCGGCTGCGCCGAATGGTGTGGCATGGGTGGCTGCTGAATATGTGCAGGTGATGAAGAATATTGAGGGACTGCCGTATTTTGATAATAGCGGTACTCCTTTGCCAACGCCGTGAGAGTAGATAAATAAACAAGTAGACAAGATACATGTTTCCTTATGCACTTGTCTACAGATCACAAGGAGACAACATGACCATCAAGCATATTTTCGTGATCGGCGCAGGGACCATGGGTAACGGCATCGCGCAAGTTGCCGCGACCAGCGGATATCAAGTGACCTGCATGGACGTGCAGCCCGCCGC
>CAZMQE010000228.1:0-5132 GCA_964568115.1 uncultured Anaerolinea sp. | reverse complement strand
ATATTTTCCAAGCCAAAAGCGACCTCTTCAAAGACCGTATATTTTGCACCGCTGATCTGGTTGAACGGATTTTGAAACGCCAGACCCACATTCAAGACCCACTCATGTAAATTGGATTTGCTGGATTCGTTGCCCGCCACTTCCACCGAGCCGGTGATCTCGCCCTTGAAAAAGTGCGGCACGAAACCCGCAATGGTATAGCACAGCGTGGACTTGCCCGCGCCGTTCGGTCCGATGACGGCGACAAACTCACCCTCATTCACCTGCAAGTTGACGTTCTGCAAGGCAGGCGCATCGGTGAGCGGATATTTGTACGTGACGTTTTGAAGATTTATGATAGCCATAATTTTAAAATCAATGTGACAACTACTAGTGCAACCAGAACCCAACGAATGATTTTATCCAACCCTGAATCGGGGACATCGTGCAGGGAGGTCTTGGCGTGGGTGGAAGTAAACCCGCGCGCTTCGATGGCGATGGCGCGTTCTTCCACTTCTACCAGCGAGCCGAAGACCAAAGGTCCCACCAGCGGGATCAGAGAACCAGCCCGTCGTATGAAACTGCTTTGCGTATCCAAGCCGCGCGAGCGTTGAGCGTTTATGATCGTCTGAGCCTTCGCTTGCATTTGCGGCAGGATCTGCAGCGTGGAAATGATCACATACGCAAATTGACCGGGCAGTCCGCGGCGGGTGAGGTCAGACATCAATTCGCTGGGATGGGTGGTCATCAATAAAATTGTGAATGCCGAGATCATGACGGTGATCCTGACCGAGATGCGAAACGCAAAAGCAAGACTCTCCTGCGTTACATCCAGAAACCAGAATTTGAAGATCACGGTTTCCCCGCCGGGTTGAAAGAAAGCCTGCATGATAAAAATAAAACCTGCCGCCGGGATGATCAACCGGAAGGCGCTTCTAAAAAATTCGCGCGAGACCTGCCCAACAAAACACAGGGGGATAATGACAAAGAGAAATAAAACGTGGGCAGTCCAGTACCATGGACTGACAATGGAAACCAAAATAATACTTAACGCCAAAATAAATTTGGTTAAGGGGTTGAGCCGATGGAGGGCGCTATCGCGTTTAACGTAGTAGGAAAGTCGTTCATGCATAATGGTTAAACTTTGTCGGTGAGGCGGGTTGTGACCGGATCTGGAGCAGTCGTTGGATTATACGCGAAAAAAATCAGGCTTCGTTTGGAAGCCTGATTTTTTATACCAATATTGAATACTACGCCGCCAGCATATTGCGGACAACGAACCCCAGCGCAACGACGATCACAACCACTACCAGCGCGATGATCAATTGCGTAGTATTGTTACCTTCTTCCGCTGCTGCATTCTCGGGGCGCGGGAAGCGGGCAACCAAACGCTTGGAAAGGCCCTGGACAATGGCAAATGCAAGCATGGCTGTCGAGATCTTGTCTACAGGTTCAGTGAGGAAGCTGGTGCTAACCACTGCAGACCAAAGTCCCTGACCAGTCTGGAGAAGGTAGGCTGTGATGAAGGATGATCCGCTGGCTGTGATGCCTCCGTACAAATAGACGGCGATCGGGGTGGATGTAATTGCGGCAGTGAGCGCGATCAAGAAGCCCGATAGGATCACTTTCCACCAACTCTTGAATAAACCAGCATTGGCGCATAAGCCTGCCACCAAACCAATGAAAAACGCGACGGGCCACCAGGGTAGAGAATCTGGATTAAATAGCCCCCATATGGTATTTGAGAGCGCGCCGGTCAGCGCGCCTGCCCAGGGACCGCAAATGATGCCCACGAGCACCGTGCCGATCGAATCAAGGAAAACAGGTAACTTTAACAGAACAACGATTTGTCCGACCGCAATATTGATGGCGATCGCGACCGGGATGAGTACCCACGTCATGGTAGTAAAATCTTTCTTGATCTTGTCAAACATGGCATTTCTCCTTTTGTAGATTTGATTCTTACAACACCGCTCGTGCGGTTTTGTTTCTCTGCTATTTTGGGCTTTCCGCGATTTCTATGTTTTCAGGGCAGGGCAGGTACGCGATCAACCTTTTTGGAATCACTCGTGTAATGAAAAAGACGATCAGAACTGTTGCGATTTTATCGGCTGGTTCTTCAACCAGGAAATAAAATACGCTTATAGGACCGCCTCCATATATTTTTTGGGCGATAAGAGTTGAAAGGATCGCAGCGGTGATGGCAACAAAAATCCCAACCAGCACAACTTTCCACCAATGTTTGAACATCCCAGCATTGGCGCAGAAACCTGCCACAAGCCCAATTGCTACAGGCACGGGCCAATAGGGGATAAAGCCCGGCGAGAAAGCCCCGAGAATTATATTGGTTAGGAGTCCGGTGAGTGCTCCGACCCAGGGACCAGCCAGCACTGCCATACCGATTGTCCCAATGGTATCCAGATAGATCGGCAAATCAAGTTTGGCAACGATCCAGCCGGTTGCGCCGTTGATGCCAATGGCGATCGGAATAAGCACCCAGGTAAGCGCACTAAAATCTTTTCTGATTTTTTCTAACACGGTGATGCTCCTTTTCCTGATTCTGATATTAATACCTTGGTGTTAGATCTTTGCTGTTGTTCCCGGGAAGGGTGATCGCGCCAGCCTCTCGATTCTCTCCAAAAATAGCTCAATAAAATCGCGCGGACGCACACCCAGCGCGACCCTCATGTTGGCAGGCTTTTTTGTGTAGTTGTAAAAGTCTGCGAGTGTTTTGGCCATCGAAACCCCACCCGCAATATCAATATCCACTGGAAGTTCCTGATAGTCGCATAACTGCGGCGCAAAAGTCAGCGCCAACGCCAGCGGGTCGTTGATGACGCAGCCTTCCACGCCTTGGTACTCGTCATGGAATTCCATATAAAACTTTGTCGTATCTTTGACGAACTGGGTAATCGGCGAGTCGATCTTTTGCAAGCGTTCCACATCCTGCGCGGTCAGTATACATTGATAGGTCACATCCAACGGCACGAGCGTGGTGGGGATGCCCGCATGAAAAACAATGTGCGCGGCGTGCGGGTCAACATAAGCATTGAACTCCGCCAGTGCGGTGGTGTTGCCCTCGTGCCGGATCGCGCCACCCATGATGATGATCTCTTTGAGCGCGCTCACGATACGCGGTTCCTGCCGAATTGCCAGCGCGACGTTTGTCAACGGACCGATCGCCACCAAGGTGATCTCGCCTGGATTGGACATAATTTTCTCGATGAGAAAATCGCTGCCATGCTGACCGATGGGCTGGTTCTGTGGTTCTGGGAGTTTTGCGTAGCCCAAGCCGGTATTGCCGTGCGTCTCCGGCGCCAGCAGGGATGGTTGCACCAGCGGCAGTTCACAGCCCATCGCAACCGGGATGTGGCTGGCATGCGCCAATTCTAAAATGGAGAGGGCGTTGGTGGTGGCTTGTTGTAAAGAACAATTACCATGCACCACGCTCAAGCCTTCGAGTGAAAGTTCAGGCGAAGCCAACGCCAGCAGGATCGCCAGTGAGTCGTCAATGCCAGGGTCAGTGTCGATCAGAATTCGTTTGGTCATGTTAATCTCGTATGGTGCGCGCTAAAGCTTCGATGCGCGTCAGAAACAGTTCAATAAAATCGGGACCCCGCACATCCATGGCTACTTTCATGTTGACGGGTTTTTTCGTCACATTGAAAATATCGGCAAGGGTCTTGCCCATCGAAACGCCGCCAGAAATATCCACGTCCACATGGTATTCCTTCAGGGTCAACAGCTCAGGCGCAAGGATGGTTGCCAGCGTGAGCGGATCGTGCAGGGCGCTGCCTGCAAAGCCATGCTCGTAGGAAAACTTCAAATATACTTCTACGGCATCCCGAACAAATCTTGAGATCGGCGAATCGATCTTCATCAAGCGATCAAGGTGTTCCTGCTTGAGCAGACACTTGTGCGTGACATCCAGCGGGATCAGCGTGATGGGAATCCCCGCATGGAAGACGATATGCGCTGCATGCGGGTCTACAAAAATATTGAACTCTGCCAGCGGACTCATGTTCCCGCCTTCTTGAATGGCGCCGCCCATAATGACAAGTTCCTTCACGGCTTTGGCAAACTTCGGCTCCTTGCGGATCGCCATTGCGATATTGGTCAGTGGCGCGATGGGGAAGATGCTGATCTCGCCCGGCTCTGCCAACACGCGTTCGATCAAATAATCCACGGCGTGCTGCGCGGCGGGTTGGGTCTGAGGCTCTGGCAATTGTGCGTCCCCGATCCCGCTTTCACCGTGGACATGGGCAGAAGCGCGCAAGGGTTGAACCAGCGGAAACATGCTGCCCGCCACGACGGGGATGTGAGAGGCATGGCAAAGCTCCAGGATCGACAAAGCATTGCGCGTGGCTTTCTCCAACGTGACGTTGCCCTGAGTCGTGGTCAGCGCTTCGAGTTTGATTTCAGGTGAAGCAAGTGCCAGTAGAAAGGTGAGCGCGTCGTCCACACCGGGGTCGGTATCAATGATGATGCGTTGGGTCATGAGTTTTTCCTAAAGAGTTTTATCAGCCATTGAATACCGACACCGAGCAGCAGCAAACTAACTGCCACTTGGGAAAGGGTCAATGTCGTGAGTTTGAGGGATTTGAAGAGCAGAATTGCCGAGGTCAAAGCAGGTGTGTTTTGGGGGTAACGCAATAAGACAGAAATAACGCTGATGTTTTCCAGCCAGTCAAACAGCGTTGGGAGCATGAACAGCGGCAGGAGATTTTTTGAGGTCAGAGTGGCGTACAGGGTTGGGAATAGAGACCGTATGGCGAAAGCTAGAATGGCAGCCGTAAAAAGCCCGCCTGCAAAGGGGAAGATGAAATCAACGGCTGTAATTTTCCAGTAGGTGGGGAATGATGCGGTTGTGTACGCTGAAAGCTGCGTTTCAATTGCCGGTGCGGTCAGGGTATTCTGCATGTCAAACGGCTCATGTCCACCTGACAAGCTGGCGAAAGCTGTGCTGATCTGCATCAGACTATACAGTGCTACACTAAACGCAGCCGTGACAAAAAGAAATGCCCCAAGTTTTTTGGAGCAGAAGATGATCAGGTTTTGCAGCCCGGTCATGAATTGCCAGCCGCGCTTAGAAATTTCTCCACAGCTGTTTTGGATGGCAGGGATGGTTGAGCGCCAAATTGGGTGGTTGCGAG
>CAZMQE010000227.1:0-5212 GCA_964568115.1 uncultured Anaerolinea sp. | reverse complement strand
AATTGCGCGACGGTCGCCGAATGGAAGAAACTGGTTAATGGCAGGCGCACCCCGAGATCCCGTTCGATCAGGGTCAATATGCGGACCGCCATCAGGGAATGCCCGCCAAGGTCAAAAAAGTTATCATGGATTCCCACCTGCTCTAGTTTCAATAGGTCCCGCCAAATGTGGGCGATCCGATTTTCGACCGAATTGCGTGGTGCAACGAACTCACTGGTTGAGGTCTGCTCCATGACGCCTAATGTTTTAGGGTCAGGCAATGCCAGACGATTGACCTTTCCATTCGGATTCAACGGCAGGGCATCCAAGAATATGATGAAGGAGGGAACCATGTATTCAGGCAGGCGTGTCCGCATGAATTCCTTGATCTCAACCGGGTTCAACTGCGACCCAGACGGTGCGGCTACGTAGGCGGCAAGATATTTCTCATCCGGATTGTCACCACGTGCCAGCACAACACAATCGTTGACCGATGGATGCTCTCGTAAAGTGGCTTCCACCTCTCCCAACTCAAGTCGTTGTCCGCGGATCTTGACCTGCTGATCGCCGCGCCCCAGGAATTCGATGCTACCATCCGCTCCACGACGAGCCATGTCACCGGTACGATACAGACGCTCCGAGAAACCATCATCAAATGGGTTGGGAATGAACTTCGCTGCTGTCAGTTCAGGGCGGTTCAAATATCCCTTCGCCAGGCAGGGATTACTGACACACAACTCCCCCACCTCCCCATCAGGAACGGGCTGTAAGTTGGAGTCAAGAATATATATCCGGGTACGGGATAGGCTCCGTCCAATGGGAACGATCCCAAAGCCGGTCTTCGCATCATGCGGAATCGGATACGTTGCCACGACACCGGTCGTTTCAGTCTGCCCGAAAATATTGACCAGTTTGACGCGATGCCCGAATCGTTCCATCCAATCACGGGGCAGGTCGAACATCAAGGCTTCGCCGATGGACACAATGCGGCGCAGGGAATTATCCAACAGGTTGATTTGCTCCTCTTTGGGCAGGTCCGATAATCGCTGAATGCAACTGCGCCAGAACGAAGGAACCATATCCATCAAGGTAATGCGACGGCGCTTGATCAGCCTGAACAACTCAAGCGGATCACCTACCTCTTCCGAAGAGGCGATCACAATAGTCGCGCCAACCGACAAGGGGACCATTAATTGCCTGACGGATAAGGCATAGGCAATCGTTGCAGATTGCAAATAGATATCCTCAGGATGGACATCCAACCCCGAGCGTGAAACTTCAACAAAATTGACGAGATTCGCGTGGGTGATCATCACACCTTTCGGCTTGCCGGTCGAGCCAGAGGTGTAGATCACATAGGCCAAGTTTTCCGCCGTTATAGTAGACTTTGGTCTTTCAGGAGAAAATTGGTTGAGGTCCTGTTCGCATGCGTCTAGGAAAACAGGTTTGCTCTCGGATTCCTGAAATAAATTACCAAACGTGGTTTGCGTAACTACAATACCTGCCTGTGCATCTTCCAGGATGAACGACAACCGATCCACTGGATACGCCGGGTCAAGTGGAAGATACGCGCCGCCGGCTTTGATAACCCCAAGGATTGCCACCATCATATCGAGTGAGCGAGCAAGACACACGCCAACGGGTGCGTCAGGTCGGACGCCGAGCGAAGTCAAATACCCCGCCAGCCGGTTGACACGCTGATTCAATTGCTGGTAGGTTAATGTTTGCTCCCCGCAGATCAAGGCGGTTACATTTGGAGATTTGATAACCTGCGCGTCAAACAGATCCACAAACGTCGGCTTGTCGATGGTAACAACTGGGGCAGGAGAAAAATCACGATTCATGAGAAGTACTCAACTTATCATTCCGCGAAAACCATTGAAACGTACGATCCTGTCAGGGATTCCCTCGGCAACTAGAGCGGCCGTATACTCAGGAGCAGGGATAAAGGTCTTCGATGTCAGATCGTTCTGTTCTTTCAGGATTGACAAAATATCGATATCCTTCCAACTATCCGTCAAGCCGTCCCCCTGCATCTTTCCATATGCTTCCTTGAGGGTCCATAGCTTGAAAAAAGTCTTTCTTTGCTCCGGGGCAGAGAGCGAAGCTACCCAGTCCTGTTCGCGTGATGAAAACATACGACTGATCATATGTGTCCATTCAGGCAGGTTCGTTTCATGCTCGACATCAATCCCAACCCGGCACCCGCGGGCAAATGAATAAAGGATCAAGTCGTTGGAGTGCGACACACTAAAATCAAGTCCGTATTCAGGAGGAAGATACGGTCTTCCGTATAGACCATAAGAAAATTCGAGGGATACCGGGTCTATATCCAGATACCAAGCCAGGATGGCACGAAGCATTCCACGGCTGAGGATCGAGCAGGTTTGATTCTGTTTCCTGCGAAACCGACTTGCTTTTTGCCTTTCTGCCAAGTTAAGGACATTCCATAGTTCACCAGTCAACAAGACAGAGTCGGTCAGACTCACCTGCCAGATATGGATCTCATTCACTGGCATGCACAATCCATGCGGCCTTTGATATAGTAAATCGACATCCGGGCGAGTCAAAACGGAAACATTCATGGAATTTATTGGAACTGCTACACTCTACTGTACGACATCAGGAAGAAAGCTTTCGCCGATGGGTTGGGGTTCCAACGAGAAGATCTCCGCTATAGTTCCGGCAATATCACCAAGACTCTCGCGGATTCCGAGGTCCACACTGGGCTTGACCTGCGGACCGAAAGCCAGCAACGGCACATATTCACGCGAGTGATCGGTACCGGGCGTGGTGGGGTCCACGCCATGATCGCCTGTGATGATGACCATATCGCCAGGCTTCAAACGCTTCCAGATCTCAGGCACATAGCGATCAAACTCTTCCAGTGCATTGGCATAACCGCGCGGGTCATTGCGATGACCATAGATCATATCGAACTCGATCAGGTTCACGAACATCAAACCTTCGAAATCTTCATCGAGCAATTTAAGCGTGACATCCAGACTCTCAACATTGGTCAGCACATGATTCTTTTTCGTGATGCCTTGGTGCGCAAAGATATCGTCGATCTTGCCGACGGTGTACACATCCTTCCCGGCGCTGACGAGTTTCTGCATCATCGTGGGGTATTCCGGCAGGCGTGGGTAATCTTTGCGGTGATGGGTGCGCTTAAAGTTTTCAGGGGCATCACCCAGGAACGGACGCGCGATCACACGCCCAACACCATGCTCACCCCGCAAAATCTCTCGAGCCGTTTCACACATTTTGTATAGCTCTTCCAACGGAATCACATCTTCATGCGCCGCAATTTGGAAGACGCTATCAGCGGAGGTGTACACAATGGGTTTCCCCGTCTGCATATGTTCAACACCGAGTTCAACCAGAATCTCAGTTCCAGAAGCAGGCTTGTTACCGAGCACATCTTTTCCAGTGGCTTGTTTGAATTGATCCAACACATCCTGCGGAAAGCCGTTTGGATAGGTTGGGAATGCCACGGGCAGATACACGCCCATCATTTCCCAATGTCCAATGACAGTATCCTTGCCCGCTGACTTTGGCTGGAATTTTCCAAAGGCACCACGCGCATTTTTATTTTCGGGCACACCTTGAATGGCAGTGATATTGCCCAAGCCGAGTTCATACATGTTCGGAGTATTCAATCCGCCGATGACGCGCGCTACATTGCCGAGTGAGTTGCTGCCCACGTCACCATACGCGGCGGCATCGGGAGCCTCCCCCACCCCAACGCCATCCAACACGATCACAATGACTCGTTTGAAATTTTTCATTTTATTCTCCAACCTTTGCGAATCGCAGCGCCGGATACTTTGCAGATATACGGCTATAAATATCCACCAATGCCAAACCCGCAAATGGGATCAAGACCGCGTCCACAGGCAGGCGATAACGAACCAATGTCCATGTGAGAATGTGAACGCTTGCATAAGCTCCGGCAAATATCATCAAGAGTCCCTCGGGAGATATAAGCAAATTCAAAAAGCGATTTCCTTTTTCAGAGGCACTTTTCTTAATGCCCAAAACCAAACCATAAAGCATGAACGGCAGGAAAACCCCGAAACTGCCAATGCGCGAGATATTGCTCAACATACTGGAGTCAGACGAATACCAGAACATGAAATACGGCGGGATGCGACTCAACGAAAGCAGGACATAGCGCTTCGGGTCGTCCATCACGAATTGGATGCCGCGCCCAAGCAGTTCACTATCGAGAGCCGCTTCATCCAAATGGCGTACTTCGGCGGGGATCATTTCCTGATAGGTGGCTGTCGGAAGGATCGGGATGAACTTTGTCCCATAGATGGGGTTGTTACCCCAGAAAAAGGCATAACCGGAATTGGTGTTCAGGAGAACAAATCGTCCAAAACGGGAATAGTTATAGAACGTGATCGGCAGGATGAACGAAAAGATGAGGATGAAAGATAAAACTGTCGGAAGCAGAGGCAGGTTTCGGCTGCGTTTGAAGCGCGCTATCCATATCCACAAAAAGAGGAAGGGAATCATGAGCAGGAAGACCTGTCGTAATAGTACAGTGATCCCGATGGAAATCCCCAAAGCAATGCCCAGCTTGATATCTTGTTTTTTGTCGGTGCTCTCCGCGAGTTGCATGGAGAAAAATAGACTAAAGAGGATGGCGGTGATATAAAACGGCTCGGTCATCAGTGCCGCGCCGTAATAGAAAAAATAAACGTAAACTGCTGTGATACCGGCAGCAAGAAGACCGATGTTTTTTGTGAATAGTTTTTCGCCGAGGCGATAAGCAATATACGGGTGAAGAATACCAACAATGATCGCCTGAAGGATGCGCCCGATAATGGGATTGGGACCGAACAACGAGTAAACAAACACAAGATAAAACGTATACAGAAAACTCCAATGTGCTGTGGGCGCATTCGCGGGCGTAATGGGCCACCACATTTCACCAAAGGAAAATCCGTAACCGTTCACCACCCGCAACGCCAGGTTGTGATAAGAGATCTGGTCAAAGATGCCCGGCAGTTCCACGACCTGGTTGCCCATCGCAAACGCAACTGCGATGCGCAAAAAAACCGACAATGCCAGGATCACTGGCAAAGGCTGTGCGACAATTCGCTTGAAAAAGTTTTGGCTTGGGTTTTGTTTTACTGCATTATTCATAAATGGGTCTCATGGCAGATAACACCACCTGCCAATCGTATTTGGTTTCGGCTAGTCGTCTGCCGTTCTCTGAAAG
>CAZMQE010000226.1:0-5222 GCA_964568115.1 uncultured Anaerolinea sp. | reverse complement strand
ATGCGGAGCATTGGAATGCTGTGCTCAACTCACGCGTCACCGAGATCGGTGTGGGCTATGTATTTTCGAAATTCAGTTCATTCGGCGGCTATTGGACCGTGGATATGGGTGGACCGTAGCATACATATTACCTGCCCCACCTTGGCTGCCAATCTGAAATAGCATTATTCGTTAAACGCGTTACACCTGTCCCATCAGGGTGGATGATGTAGATCTCATTATTACCATCCCGAAAAGATGTGAACGCGATCCAGTTGCCATCTGGTGACCAACTGGGACCCAGATTATCGCCCCCATTTGTGAGTTGTATCAAGCCTGTCCCATCCACGTTGATCAGATAGATGTTGTGGTCACCTGCTGGTCCACGATAGAAAGCCAGCTTCGTCCCATCCGGTGACCACGTGCTGCGTCCGCCCATATTGTCGAGATTCGTCACCTGTTGCACGTTGGATCCATCTGCATTCACTACGAATAACTGCCGCGCCCCTGCCCGCGAGGAAGCAAAAGCGATCATCGAACCATCTGGTGACCAGGTTGGATCAATGTCATCTTTATTTGTGAGTGGATGAGGATTCTTGCCATTGGGTTTCATCAGCCACAATCCGTTGCCACTGTTCGCGAAAACGATCCACTCACCGTTGGGTGAAAGTTCCGGTCCATAGAGGCTGCCGATCCCATCTGTCAGGCGTTGCAGATCAGCCCCGTTGCTGGAGATCGAATAAATTTCATAATTCCCAGTTTGGCGGGATGAAAAATAAACAGTGGTGCCATCCGCAGAGAGGGACGGGTAAAAAGCAGTTGCATCAAAGCTTGTAAGTTGGTTACGCCCTGTGCCATCCGCGTTCATGATGCAGATCTGGTCGATCTGTTTGACATAGCAGGCAAAGGCGATCTTCCCAACAGGTGGGGTTCCATCAAAGAAACCGGCGGGAATGGGTGAAGGTACGAACGCTCCATCCAGGGTTGGTAAAACCGTTGGAGAGGCTGTTACCAAAAAAGAATTGGGGGTGGCTGTCATGGAAGTAAGGGTGGGCAAGTCAGCATTTGAAACTTGTGTCGCGTCTGAGCGCGGCACGGGCAATGTATTCATGATGTAATAGATCCAGCCGCCCAGACCACACAGGAGCACAATCCCACAACCCAAACCTCCCAGGAGAAATTTATCGAATGTAGAGAGAATCTTTTTAGGAGGTTGCATGTGACATTATCCTTGTTACCGACGGCTGAGGCGAATTTATGTCCCAGTGCCGGAATAGTACTTCAGACCAAACTGCCAGAAGCGATACCCGATGAACAATAAGAAGGCAGCCACGAACGGACCGAACCACGCGAGGTTGCCTGCGCCACGCCCCAGCAGATAACTCGCGGGGTAGAACGAAGCGAAGCCGTAGGGAATCACCCACGTGAGCAGGATGGAAATGCCACGGGGGTAGATCGAAAGCGGATATTGGGCAAACAGGTGGTTATCGAAGACGAGACGCGTGACTGGGACCGAGTCCACGATCCAGAAGGCGGTCACGCAGGTGATGAGATTCAGCGCAATGAAAATGAATCCGCCGCTGAGCACGCCGACGATGAGCATCAAGAGTTTGGCAGGCGTCCAGTCGATGCCAAGATCGATGGAAGATTTGATCACCAATGCCGCACCCACCAGAAAATTCCCAACGCCATCCTGACAAAAACGATCTGCCAGTAAATGAAAGAGTGGGTCGATCGGGCGGACGAGGAAACGGTCGAAGCCACCCGACCGAATGTAGACGCGACCGAGCGTCCACAGGTTATCGGCAAACATATGGTTGATGGATTTCGAAAGCGTGATCAAGCCATACACCAACAGGACTTCATCATAGCCCCAGCCATTGAGGTTAGGGACTTTTTGCATCACCACCCACACCGCCGCAATGCTGGAAGCCTGCCACACGATCGTGGAGGACGCACCCAGAATGAAACTGGCACGATATTCCACCAACACCTTGAGGCGTTGAATCAGAAAAAGCCAATAGAGGTTCAAGTAACGTGTCATCGCTTTAGCCTCCCTGCACCGTGATCTTGCGCACAGCCACACGGAAGAACAACGTGGAAATAGCCCACATGGCGATGATCCAGAGAATTTGGATAAGCCATACGCGCGGCGCTTCACTGAGCGGCGTGATACCCGTCAGCAAGCCAATGGGCACAGCCAACGCCTGCGCGAAGGGAACGCTCAACACGATGGAACGCAGCCAGACGGGCATCATGATCAGCGGCACCAGCGCCCCACTCAGAAAAAAATTCATGCCTTCTATCAGCACACCCAACCCCCAGACCTCCGTGGTGTAGAACGTAAAGCAAGCCAGAAACCAATAGAAGAAAAAGATCACGGTAAAACCCAGCAAGGCAGAGATGCTGAACGCCAGCCAGGTGAGCCAGCCAGTGGGAAAATGCAACCCAAACAACAAGGCTGCCACAACTGCCATGGGAATCTGCAACAGCAGACTCGTGACGAGCGTCCCCAAGCCTTGGGCGTAATTCATCCCCTGAAAGTTGATCGGGCGCAACAGATGATGGATCAACAGCCCTTCGCGCAGGTTGTTGCCAAACTCCCAGATCACATCGGTGCGTGTGAGCGGCGAAAAGATGAATGCCAGCAAAATATAGGCAATGGTCTGGTCAAGCCCCAAGCCTGAGATCGTAGCGGTCTCGTTATAGATCGCCCGCCAGAAAAAAACCAGGATCGCCATGCCGATCACGTTGAGCACCAGCCCGATCCAAAACCACAATTGATACGCCATGAAAACTTTGGGGATCATGGCAAAGAACGCTGCATATACCGAAAGATGACGCCGTGCGGCCTGGATCATCGTGCCTCCCGGTCGAGCGCGCCATTGTAAATTTGCTTCACAATATCTGAAAGCTCAGGTTCAGACAAAGAGAAGTCGCGCACTTCGATCTGGTTCATCACGGCGCCCGCCACCTGACTCGCTGTGCTCAAGGTGCGGTCAAAGCGGATCAGCACCTTGCGGTCGTCAGTTGAAAGCACTTCGGCACCAGCAGGCACCGCCACCGTACGGACCTGGTCCACCGTCTCAAAAGTGATCTCGCGAAATTTACCAAAGCGGGTTTTGATCGTATCGATCGGACCATCATAAATAATATGCCCGGCATCGATCATGATAACCCGCTGGCATAACTCCTCGATGTCACCGAGGTCGTGCGTGGTCAGGATCACGGTCATGCCTTTCGAGATGCATTCAGCTTTGATGAAATCGCGGATGCGTTCCTTCACGATCAAGTCCAAGCCGATGGTGGGTTCATCCAAATAAACGACCTTCGGCTCGTGGATCAATGCCGCTGCCAGTTCAGAGCGCATCTTCTGCCCCAGTGACATATTGCGGACCGGGACTTTGAGCAATTCATCCAATTCCAGCGTCTCGGTGAATTGGTCCAGCATCAATTTATATTTAATGGGATGCACCTGATACATCTTGGCGATCAGGTTCAGTGATTCGATCAACGCCAGATCCCACCACAACTGGGTGCGCTGACCGAAGACCACGCCAATATCCTGGGCGTTATCCACGCGTTGTTTGTGCGGGTCACGCCCCAGCACCTTGATACTTCCATCGGTGGGCATCAACACGCCGGTCAGCATTTTGATCGTGGTGGATTTACCCGCGCCGTTCACGCCGATATAGCCGACGATCTCGCCCGCATCCACCTGAAAGCTGATCTGATTCACCGCCGTTTTATTTTCATACTGCGGACGGAAGAGTCCGCGCACGGCGCCGCCGAGGCCCGGTTCCTTTTTGGGTATCTTGAATACCTTGGTAAGTTGTTTCACTTCAATGACTGCCATATGATTTTCCTATCACATCTATCGTTGTTAAAAAATAAAACCGCAAGCATGTATGCCTGCGGTTCAAAGACGAGCCAAACCCAATCCGGTTTACGCGGTCCAACCATCAGGAGATACCTGCATGAGCATCCATTTTGTATTTCGATTTGCTTTCATAACATCGTACCTCCTTTCCTTTGGGATTTTCGATAGTGTAGCATACTTGAAAATGGAATACAAGTCATTAATCAAGGATGTTTTTCAGGTGCGGTTCGTACTGTGGGAATATCGCCTCGAGCGCGGGATTGTTCAGACGCTTCACCAGAATCTCAGCGAGCACATCGCGATAATCGGTCGTGACTGCTAGATCGCCGGGTCCGATCAATTGACCTTCTCTCAGTCCGGGCCATTCGCCGTGCACCTTGCCCCCGTTCACATTCCCGCCCAACACCATCATCATACTGCCGTGACCATGATCGGTACCCAGACTGCCATTCTCTGAAGCTCGCCGCCCAAACTCGGACATGGTCACGGTGGTGAGTTGATTCATATGATCAGCCATATCTGCATGGAACGCGGCGAGACCATCGGCAAGGTCTTTCATCAGGTTAGGCATAAGCCCATTGGTGGAACCCTGAGCAAAGTGTGTATCCCACCCGCCGAGATCAATCGCTGAGACTTCAAGCCCCACTTCGGCTTTGATGAGCATGGCAGTCTGTTTGAGCGCCAGACCAAATTCAGTATCGGGATATTTGGCACTGCGCGAGGCGGTATAGGTTAGTGGGTCCAGCGTTTCCAAAGTATCCATAATGGACAAGGTGTCCTGTCCCATCACATCATTTTCATAGACGGTGTTCAACGCCAAACGCATTTGCTGCAAAGCGCGCGCATCACCGCCCAGATGAAAATCAGCAATGGAGCGCAACGCCGAGACCGGCACACTTCCGCTCAAACTGCGCTGCGGACGAGTCCCCATCCCCACCGCACGCAACGGCGAGGTGTTGCCCGTGTTCAACGAGGCAAGATGACGCCCGATCCAACCCGAGGCGGGACCGCGTTCATCGTCCACGCCGCGCTCCATCAGCTCCATGGCTTTGAAGTGACTGCGCGATTCGTCCGGCGCGCCGCACGCGTGGATAATGGCAAGTTGTTCGCTTTGCCAGGCATCAAGCAAAGCGCGCATATTCGGATGTAAACCAAAGAAGCCATCGAGGTCCACGGCGCGGTCGGCTTGCTTGGCGTTTGCATCATCGGGTCGCGCAATGCCCAACGATGGACGTAATTGATAATACGCGTCTTCGCCATGCGGCACGACCATGTTGAGCACATCCGCTGCGCCGCGCAGGAAGACAACGACTAAGGTGTCACCGCGCGGGGCGGTGTTGGCTGGGGCAAAAGAGAGGCGGGG
>CAZMQE010000225.1:0-5235 GCA_964568115.1 uncultured Anaerolinea sp. | reverse complement strand
GCTCTATGGAGTGCGGACTTTCCTCGATCCCGACAACGCAGAACCGCGATCGCCCGACCGACCTGAGGCAAGGTCATGATACACGCAAGGGATAAGAGCGTCAACAGCAATCCATTTCGAAACTCACCTGGTTTTCCCGCTCAAGACCTGCTTTGACGTCATTATGCACCCAAAACCAGTCATAAGTGTTAAGTTTGAATGAATTAAATCGTTTAATAAACAACCAGACCTGCGGTAAAATAAGAAACGAGTACTACACTGGATTGGAGTCATTGTGAGTAATTGGCCCGGCAAAAAAATAATCGGTCTCACAGGCAATATCGCAACTGGTAAGAGTGTTGTGCGCCGCATGGCAGAACATCTGGGTGCCTATACCATTGACGCAGACGCCCTCTCGCATCGCGTCATTTCAAAGGGCGGACCAGGGTATCAAAGTGTACTGGACCGCTTCGGCACATGGCTGCTCGATAAGGATGGACAGATCGACCGTGTCAAGCTGGGGCGCCTCGTTTTTGCAGATGGACAGGCACTCGCTCAACTGGAAGATATTGTCCACCCCTATGTGATCCAGGCAGTTGAAGTTTTGATCAAGCGCGCCACCCAAACGGTGATCGTAGTTGAAGCGATCAAACTGCTTGAAAGCGGCCTGCGCAGCAAATGCGATACCATCTGGGTGACGGATGCGACTCAGGCTGTGCAAGTTGACCGTCTTATGCACAAACGCGGCATGACCCAGGAAGAAGCGTTACAACGCATCCACTCACAATCCGGTCAAAAGGAAAAGCTCGCTTCTGCAAAAGTTATCATCAACAATAACGGTTCTTACGATGATCTCTGGAAGCAGGTCAACGACGCCTGGAAACACATCTCCCCCACCCAGGAAGCTGGTCAGGCTACCCAGGTTATCCAAAAGCCCATGGGCGGAGCGCTTTCGCTCCAACGCGGCAAACCCCGTGACTCACAAAAGATCGCAGATTTGATCACCCGCCTGAGCAAAGGCAAGCGCGCCATGAACAAGGATGAAGTGATGGAAGCCTTCGGCGACAAAGCCTTCCTGCTTGTGCAAATGGACGCGGATCTCGTCGGCGTGGCAGGCTGGCAGGTGGAAAATCTTGTAGCGCGTACACTGGATCTTTATCTTGATTCCAAAGCCACCGCAGATAAAGCCCTGCCGCTCATTTTGGAAGAAGTGGAACGCGCCTCCAGCGATCTTCAGTGTGAAGCCTCGTTGGTTTTCCCGCCCATGGAATTGGTCGGCTTCGATACCGTCTGGAAACAGATGGGCTACGAACGCCGCACGCCCGAGTCACTGGGTGTACAAGCCTGGACCGATTCGGCGATCGAAGCTCTGCCTAAAGGCGGCGCCTTATTCTTCAAACAATTAAGAACCGATAGAGTGTTAAGACCGATCTAGCGAACCTGTAAATTATTAAATAACAAGTAAGAAAAATAGTAATTGGTAATAAGGCGGGAGGTTCGTTTCAATCAGCGGCAGAACTTGCCACTGCTCAATTTTCAGGTTCACCATACGATTTACCAATTACTGATTACCAGCTTCCATGGCAAATTTTCTCAACAACATTCTCTTTATCTTTCAACGACTCAACTGGCTGAGTGTCCTTGATATTCTACTGGTCACGTTGATCTTCTTTCTGGTGTTGTTTTCACTGCGCGACACCCAAGCCATGGTTTTGCTACGCGGTGTGATCTTTCTGGTCGTGGCGCTGGTCTTGCTGACCACGCTCGTTGAACTTCCCGCTTTTTCGTGGCTTGTCCGAAATTCATTACCAGCTTTGCTGCTTTCCATCCCGGTGATCTTTGCGCCTGAGATCCGCCGCGCGCTGGAACGTCTGGGTCGCGCTGGAACGTTCAGCATCACAACCAACACGAAACAACCCACCCGTGTTGATATGCAAAAGGTCATTCACGCGATCGTGGAAGCTGCTGCGCGCCTCTCAGCCCGGCAACATGGCGCGTTGATCGTCATCCAACGCATGGACAATCTCGATCAATACATCGAAACCGGCGTGCAAATGAGCGCGCATGTGACACCTGAACTATTGTTGCAGATCTTTTATCCGGATACGCCCCTGCATGATGGCGCCGTGATCATCGCCGATGGACGCATCGTCGCCGCGGCGTGTGTGATGCCGCTCTCTGCTAGCGGCGTGCTCAACAAAACGCCCGAACGTCAAATGGGACTTCGGCATCGCGCCGCACTCGGTATTTCAGAAGTGAGTGACGCGGTCTCCGTGGTCGTTTCAGAACAGAGCGGCTCCATATCCATCTCGAATTCGGGACGTATGATCCGCCGCATCGACCCTGAACGGCTGGAAAATATTCTCACCGCATTCTTCCGCCCTGATAACACCACGCCTCAACGCGTTTGGTTGAATCGTTTCTTTCCGTATCTTTTTCATCGAAAGGATAAGTAGCGCGAGATAGTATCTCGCGTTACAGTAAACATGCGCTGGTTCGCTTCCAACATTCGCACCTTCCTGCTCGCACTCGTCCTCGCCGTGGCGGTGTGGATCTCTGCCGTCACATCGGCAGACCCCGACGAAGTGCGCACGCTGAGCTCCATCCCGCTCGAGATCATTGGTCAGGATTCGTCGCTCATCATGACCAGCGAGATTCCATCCAGCGTGGAAGTAACTTTACGCGCACCTCATTCTATTTGGGAGCAATTGACCGCGCAGGAAAATTCTGTGCAAGCCACTCTGGACTTATCTGGACTCAGCACCGGCGAACATGTATTAGACATCGAGATCCGGCTGCTCGTCCGCCCGGTGCAGATCGTGCTTGCCAACCCGACAACGGTTACAGTGATCCTTGAACCACTCGCCACTCAAACCCTGCCCGTGGACATCTCTCTCAGTGGACAGCCCGCCATTAGCTATAAAGCGGGTGACCCGGTTCTTGACCTGGATAACATCATCATCACAGGCCCTGAATCTATTGTGAAGCAGGCGGTGCGGGCACGAGTCCTCGTCAGCCTGGATGGGGTTCGAGAAAGCATTGACCAGTCTCTCGTGGTCCAGATCGTGGACGCGAAGAATAATCGTCTCAATGGCATCGGCATTACGCCTGAGTTCGTCCACGTCAACATACCGGTCATTCAACAAGGCGGGTTCCGGGATGTAGCGGTCAAAGTCGTCGTACAGGGACAAGTTGCCAGCGGCTATCGGCTTGAGAATATTTCGGTCTTTCCGCCGGTGATCACGGTCTTTGCTTCAGACCCTGAATTGGTGAATGCCTTGCCCGGTGTCGTAGAAACCCAACCTCTGGACTTAAACGATGCAAAGCAAGATATCTCAACCCGGCTGGCACTGGTACTCGACCCGAAGATCACGATCGTTGGGTCGCAATCGGTTCAAGTGCAGGTGGGCATCTCCCCCATTCAAACCAGTATCACTTTATTGAATCAGCCAATCAATATCCTCGGGCTCTCTGAAGGGCTCGCTGCGCAAGCCTCACCGCAAACCGTGGATGTGATCATCTCAGGACCGCTCCCCACGCTCGATGCGTTGACCCAACAGGATATCATTGTATCGGTGGATGTAACCGGGTTGGCACCAGGCACTTATCAACTTATACCCAAAGTGGAAGTACTGGTGAGCAATGTACTGGTAGAATCCATTTTGCCAAGTACCATAGAAGTGGTAATATCTATCCCCGCAACACCCACGGCAACCCCGAGACCGTAAACTAAGGCACTTTGATGGTCGAGTAGCCCCGCACGTTCCCCGCGGGGCGTACCGAGACCATTGAATATCAGTGAACAGGAAATATCCAAGTAATATTGTGGTCTCGATACGCCCTCTACAAGCATTCGGGCTACTCGACCACCAGAAAAGATTTGTAAAAATGACCAAACCAATCGTAGCACTCGTTGGCAGACCCAACGTAGGAAAAAGCACTTTATTCAACCGCCTTGTCGGCGAACGCATGGCAATCGTGGATGAAACTCCCGGCACCACCCGTGACCGTCTCTTCGGTGAAGCCGAATGGAACGGTGTCTCCTTCCACGTGGTGGACACCGGCGGTATTGACCCAACCCATGGCGGCAAGACTCCGCTTTCGATTGGCTCAGCCGATTTCATTGACGATATCCGCACGCAGGCACAGGTCGCCATCAACGAAGCGGACGTGGTCCTGTTCGTGAATGACGGGCAGACCGGCGTCACCTCACCTGATCTTGAGGTGGCAGATATTCTACGCCGCTCACAAAAGAAATTGCCCAACGGAACCTTCTGGCCCCCCATTATGGTTGTCGTCAACAAATGTGAATCACGGGATGTGCGCGATCAGGCGGCTCAATTCTATGAGCTGGGACTCGGCGAACCGATCGCCATCTCGGCTGTGCATGGAACCAGCACCGGCGACCTGCTGGATGCGCTCATCGCAGTTTTCCCTGAGCAGACACCAAGAGTGGAAGATGAAAGCGTCAAGATCGCGCTGGTCGGCAAACCGAATGCTGGCAAATCCAGCCTCTTGAATAAACTGGTCGGCAAAGAACGCGCCATCGTGAGTCCGATTCCCGGCACCACCCGCGATGCGACCGACACCAAGATCACAGTGAATGACTTGGAAGTGACGCTGATCGACACGGCTGGCATCCGCAAGCGCGGCAAGATCGAACATGGCGTGGAGCAATACAGCGTTCTGCGTTCGTTCAAAGCCATTGAGCGCGCCGATGTTGCCCTGCTGATGATCGATGCGACCACCGGCATCACGTCACAGGATGCACATATTGCGGGCTTTATCCTCGAACAATGGAAATCCTGCGTGGTGATCGTCAACAAATGGGACGCGATCGAAAAAGATTCCTTCACGATGGAAGATTACACCAAAAAGATCCGCATGGATTTGAACTTCATGGATTACGTGCCGCTGTTGTTCATCTCTGCCAAGAACGGTCAACGCGTGGAAACAGTGATGCCGATGGCATTGCG
The DNA here is from genome assembly GCA_964568115.1 of uncultured Anaerolinea sp. GTDB lineage: Bacteria > Chloroflexota > Anaerolineae > Anaerolineales > Villigracilaceae > Defluviilinea. Next base: position 280 of record CAZMQE010000225.1, on the reverse strand, counting down.
TGTGCAAGAGGAACGCCTCGCGCGCCTGACCACCTCCAAGATCAACGCGGTGATCCACAAAGCGCAGGACGCCCATCCCCACCCATCGCATGGTGGACAGCAATTGAAGATGTACTACGGTACCCAAGTCCGCAGTGACCCGCCGACCTTTATGATCTATGTCAATAAACCGAGCTTGATGCACTTTACTTATTTACGCTATCTGGAGAATCAGATCCGCGAGGAGTATGGATTTTTGGGGACGCCGATCCGCTTGGTATTGAAGGGGCGACATGATTAG
>CAZMQE010000224.1:0-5269 GCA_964568115.1 uncultured Anaerolinea sp. | reverse complement strand
TTTATGTTCACCGAGTTGGGAGCGATGTAGGATAGGCGGTGACAAGAAAGTAAAGTTCCCACAAATTTCCTATATCCGACCATACAATAAGGGCTGGATAAGTGCTATACTTTAAAAAGTCAACATAAATTGTCTGAAAAGGTTTTCAGGCAAAACCCTATTCTCACGGAGGCTACAATGAACTTTCTAGTATGGATCATCTTCGGAGCGCTCGCTGGCTGGATCGCGAGCATAGTAATGGGGAAAAATAAACAAATGGGCGCCATCGCCAATATCGTGGTCGGCATCGTCGGCGCATGGGTGGGAAGTTGGGTCTTTGGTCTCTTCGGCGCGCAGGGCGTCACCGGTTTCAATCTGCAGAGTATCGTGGTTGCGATTGTCGGCGCGATCGTCTTATTGTTCGTAGTTGGTTTGTTCCGCCGCTAATGTAATACCCACGATCATAAATTGAACAAACAAAGTAAAAGTCCCCGTCAACCTGGCGGGGACTTTTACTAATCACTAATAACTTACGACCGGCAACTTCCGCAACCACTTCTTCTCTATTAGTTCCTTCAATATAAAGTCTGCTCCATCGGCACGCGAAATTTGTGTGCCTGAATCCCCGCCAACATAACCCACGCGATATTTTCCTAAATGAGAACCATCCATCAAGCGCGGAAAACGCACGACCGTCCAATCCAACGCTGACGATTGAATCACCTTCACATTCGCCGCCGAATCAAGCACAACCTCCTTTGCTAGAAGGTTGAGCAAAAAGCCGATAAAGTGATCAATGAACTTGGGCTGGTCTTCAGGTTGGCGCACACCGGCACCGGTCGTCGAAACAATCCGCGTGACGCCCTGCTTCCGCATCCAGGCGACGATGTTTTTTGCAGCATTCTCCATCATGTGCGGCACCGGCGGGCGTGTCGGACCAAGCGCACTGATCACAGCCTCCTGCCCGGCTATCGCTTTTTCTACCGCGCCAGCATCCAACGCGTCACCTTGAATCACAGTCAAGTTCGCATGTTGAACCGTAAATAATGCCGGTGAACGAACAAACGCTGTAACAACATGTCCCGCCTGCAACGCCTGCTCCACGACCTGCAACCCTACTCCACGTGATGCGCCAAAAACTACAACCTTCATTTTTTCTCCTATGATTTTTAAAAACTTTTACGTCAACAATACCTTCAATTGTTTCGCCACCAAACGCAACGGGTCCGCTGTGTGATTGGTGCGGCTCAAAATAATGCCACCCTCAATGGACGCAACAATGAACGTAGCTAACTCGCCTGCCTTGGTTTTCGTAAAGCCGTACTCGCTTAATCTCTCGGTGAAAGCCGCTTGCAGCAGCGCATACGCTTCGCGGCAAGCCAGATTGATTCGCTCAGATTGCGTCGCTGTTTCCATTGCAACGCTGGTCAACGGGCTGCCTGCCGCAAATCCAGATAACTCAACATGCTCCGCGATATTCAACACAAAATCAGCTACCGCCTTCGACGCACTACCACCCGCCTTCAACTCAATAAGGATGCGCTCCGCCGTTTCCCTGCCCGACTCCAAAACTGCTTCGGCTACGATCTGCTCTTTCCCCGCTGGGAAATAGTGATAGAGCGAACCCTTCGGCGAGCCGCTCTCTTTTACGATCTCATTCAAGCCCGTGCCGTGATAACCCTGCTTCTCTAGCAGAGTCCGCGTCGTTTGTAATATCTGTTCCCGTGCAGTAGACATGATGTTTGTCCTCTTTGCAAATTCTAGCAACCACAGTATTATAACGACTGGTCTATATATAGTCAAGCCAGGAGAAAAATTATGTCCACCCCCATTCTCGTGATCGGTGCGCTCGGCAACGTCGGCGCAGAGACAGTGAAACAAATACAACTCGCAGGTTATAAAGTTCGAGCCGCAGATATTGATCCCGCAAAGGTCAAGGACAGATTCGGAGATTCAGTGGAGTCGGTCCAATTTGATTTTACCGATCCACAAACATACGCAGCGACATTTAATGGCGTAGAGAAAATGTTTCTTCTGCGTCCGCCACACATATCCAATATAAAGCGCGATATGTTCCCCGCCATCGCTGCGGCAAAACAAGCAGGCGTCAAACACGTTGTCTTCCTTTCGCTGATCGGGATCGAAAACGCCAAATTCGTTCCACATTACAAAGTAGAACAATACTTACAAGAACTACACCTGCAAACAACTTTCCTGCGTTGTAGTTTCTTTATGCAAAACCTAAACACCACCCATCGCAAAGAGATCAAGGAACGCAGTGAAATATTTGTCCCCGTTGGGAATGCCAAAACAAGTTTTATCGATGTGCGCGATATTGGCGCAGTTGCGGCAGTTGCACTGACAGAGACCGGGCACGCAGGCAGGAATTACGATCTTACCGGCAGCGCAGCGTTGGATTACTGGCAGGCAACGAAGATCCTAAGCAAAACCCTGGGCAGGCAAATCGTGTATCGAAACCCAAATCCCATTCACTTTTTCTTTGAGGCATTGCGACGCAGCACCCCTTTTGCTTTCGCACTCGTGATGATGGGGTTGTATACATCCACGCGCTTTGGCATGGCAGAGCCCGTCACCGCAGAAGTAGAAAAAATCATCGGCAGAAAACCGATCACCTTTGAACAATACACACAGGATTATAAGGACGCGTGGTTATAATAGACCACATGCCCAAACTCTATCTCCTCACCTCTGAAAAAGACGAATACCGTAAACGCCTCGCGCAAGCGAATTTGACAAACCTGGAGTTTACCGATCAGCCCGCCGACTGTGATATCGTCCTGGGCGAGCCGCGCTTGATCCGGGATGAAATGCCGCAGCTCTCTACCGTGAAGTGGATCCAGTCCATGTATGCGGGTGTCGAAGCTTTGATGGATTCCTCATTCCGCCGCGGCTATATCCTTACCAACGCCCGCGGCGTCTTCGGCGAGTTGATGTCTGAATACGTGTTCGGATATTTACTGGCGCACGAAAAGAAAATCTTCAAACGCTACGCATCGCAACAAAACAATAAATACGACCGGTTCGAATCAGGCTGGTTGAAAGGCAAGACGATCGGCTTGCTCGGGGTTGGCTCCATCGGCGCGCATTTGGCTGGCACAGCCAAACACTTTGGCATGACCGTGCATGGCTTTACGCGTTCGAGCGAAACCAGTCCAAACGTAGATCAATATTTCCACGGGGACGATATTCTGAAGTTCGCTTCCGGATTGGATTATCTCGTGGTCGTGCTCCCACGCACTGATGGCACGAATCAGATCGTGAATGCTGAGTTGCTCAACGCATTACCCTCTCACGCGGTCCTCATCAACGTTGGGCGCGGTAACGCTGTGGATGAACCCGCGTTGGTGCAGGCACTGACCAAAGGCAAACTCGCCAGCGCCGTCTTGGACGTCACTGCTCAAGAGCCACTCCCCACCGAACATCCCTTTTGGACAACGCCGAATCTGCTGTTGACCTTTCACACCTCTGCGATCAGTTATCCTGATGACATCACCAGATTGTTCATTGAGAATTACCACCTTTACCTCGAAGGCAAACCGCTGAAGTATCAGGTTGATTTTGAGAGAGGGTATTAGTCAAACCATGTCGCTCTGAGGGAGCGTTTTTTGCGACCGAAGAGTCTCTACTCGGCATGGTAGAGATGCTTCGCTTCGCTCAGCATGACATCAAAGGAGCCGTATGCCCAACCTACAAGACATCCAACAAGCTGCAGAACGGATTAAACCCTACGCGCATCGCACACCGGTGCTAACCAACGAAGGCTTGAATCAACGCGTGGGCGCACAGGTGTATTTGAAATGCGAGAACTTTCAAAAGGTCGGCGCGTTCAAATTTCGCGGAGCGTGCAATGCGGTCTATTCGTTGAGTGACGAGGCAGCCGCCCGCGGAGTCTGCACTCATTCATCGGGCAATCACGCCCAGGCGCTGACACTCGCGGCACGCATGCGCGGCATCCCGGCGTATATTGTCATGCCGAACAATGCGCCGTCCGTTAAGAAGAATGCCGTCGCCGCGTATGGTGGTCAGATCACGTTTTGTGAGCCAACGCTCGAGGCAAGAGAAAGCACCTTGGAAAGAATCAGGCTCGAGACCGGAGCGAACGTCGTTCATCCGTACAACGATGAACGCGTCATCGCCGGTCAAGGGACAGCCGCACTGGAACTGCTCGCCGAAATCCCAGACTTGGATGTGATCATTGCCCCGGTCGGCGGCGGCGGATTGTTGAGCGGTACAGCCATCGCAGCAAAAGGAATCAAGCCGGGCATCCGCGTGATCGCGGGCGAACCCGAAATGGCAGATGACGCCTATCGTTCGCTACAAGCCGGGCAGTTGCTTCCGTCTGCGAATCCCAAAACCATCGCGGACGGTTTGCTAACCTCGTTGGGTTCGATCACGTTCCCGATCGTGCGCGAACGCGTGGAGCAGATCGTCACGGTAAGCGAAGCGGGCATCGTGGCAGCGATGAAGTTTATCTGGGAGCGCGCCAAGATCGTCATCGAGCCGTCTTCCGCGGTGGCGGTGGGCGTGTTATGGGAAAAGAAAATTGATCTGAGCGGATTGAAAGTAGGCATCATATTGAGCGGTGGTAATGTTGATCTAGATAAGCTGCCGTGGTAATCAGAAAAGGATGAACAATGCACGAAGAAACACCTCTTGATAAAAGACTGCCCTACAAAACCCGCCCGATGTACTTCCCCAACGGCGCCAGTGTGGAGGAATTCATCATTCCCGATGAAGATCGGGAACTGGTGCTGGAACAGATCTATCCGTTCTCGCCCATCCCCAAGCTGACCGACATCATGTACGATATCCACGCAGATAAAAAGTTCATGGTCAAAGAGTTTCGGGTGACATGGGAACACGGCATGAACTTTCTGGTCAGCCCCTATTACCCTGAAAGCGGTGGGACGGTGATAGACTGGTGGGATGAAAACTGGGATGAAGTCTTCGATGATTTGGAGGATGACTCAGGGGATGATTTTGAAACTGACGGCGGCGATGAAGAACTACCATTCTAAGTCCGACGCCAGAGAGGCTGCATGAAGACCGTTGCGATCATTGGCGCGGGACCGGCAGGCTTGATGGCAGCGGAGGTGTTGAGTCACAGCGGCGCGCAGGTGACAGTTTATGATTCCATGCCGTCGGTGGGACGCAAATTCCTCATGGCAGGCAAAAGCGGATTAAACCTCACCCACTCTGAACCCTTTGAACAATTTGTTGCGCGCTACGGCACCCGTCGTTCACGCCTTGAGCCGATGCTCAAAGAATT
>CAZMQE010000223.1:0-5275 GCA_964568115.1 uncultured Anaerolinea sp. | reverse complement strand
TGCTGGCACGCCGCACGGCAATACACATTAGACCGTCCGCAGTTTGGGCGACCGCTGGCGGCGAATCAAATTATTCAGTTGAAATTAGCGAACATGATGACGGAAATTACGCTGGGCTTGCAAGGTGCATTACGCGTTGGACGTTTGATCGATGAAGGCAAGTCCACGCCTGAAATGATCTCGCTGATCAAACGCAACTCCTGCGGCAAGGCATTGGACATTGCGCGCATGTCCCGCGATATGCATGGCGGCAACGGTATCTCGGATGAGTTCCATGTGATACGCCATGTCATGAATCTGGAAGCGGTCAATACCTATGAAGGCACGCACGATATCCATGCTTTGATTTTGGGTAGGGCACAAACAGGCATCCAGGCATTTTCGTAATTTAATTGCTCTGGCGGGGGCTAAGCCCCCGCCAGAGCTGGTGGAATAACATGGGGAACAAATTTGTCCGCTTTGGTCGTTTTCTCCGATATGTAAGTGTGCTTGCATGAAGCCTTCCCTTTGAGGAGACGTGTATGGAGAATGAAGAACCCCGGCAGGTGGAGATCGAACTCAATACCATTACGCATGCCCTGGCAGGGGATGAGGCGGCGCTGGCGCGCATCTATGATGCGTATGCCAAACCGATCTATCGCTATCATTACAGCCGCGTGGGCAACACACCCGACGCCGAAGACCTGACCTCGCAGACGTTCATGGCGGTGCTGGAAGCCCTGCCGCGTTACCAGCATCGCGGTCGCTTCACAGCGTGGATGTTCCAGATCGCGCGCAACAAGGTCATGGACCATTTCCGCAGGAACCCGGGCATGAATGATGTGACCGAAGAAGCTGTGGCAGATCCACTGCAAAGCGAGGCACTGGAGGCGATCTACCAGCGTGAATCGAAACTGCATCTAAAAACCCTGCTGCGCCGGTTGGCGGACGATGAGCGCGAGTTGATCCGTTTGCGGTTCACGGCAGAATTATCGTTCGTGCAGATCGGTCAACTGCTGGGGCGCAGCGAAGATGCCGTGCGGAAATCAATTCGTCGAATTTTGGACCGGCTGGCGGTCCAGATGGAGGCGCAAAATGCCTAAGTTGAATCAATCGTCAGAGTTGGAAAAATCTGTGAGAGACGCAGCAACCGTCCCTGAGCCTGATGCGGAGTTCATCCACTCCTTGCGCACCCGTTTCATTACGGAAGGTCATGCAAGCGCAAATAAAAATCAGGAGACTTTTATGAAACGAAAAACTATTTCTAAACGCCTAACCTGGGCGCTGGCGGCTCTTGTGCTTGTGGCACTGGTGGTGTTATCCACCCAGCCCATGGTGGCGAGCGCCTTTGAGCGCTTATTCGGGTATGTGCCTAAAGTGGGCATCATCGATCAATCCACCCCGGTACGGATGCTGACCGAGCCGGTGAACGTCATACGCGAGGGTTTCACCGTCACAGCCGAGCAGGTCGTGTTGAATGCTGAAAAATCCAGCGTGGTGTATTCCTACAGCCTGCCGCCAGATTATGTTTACCCTGAACACAGCGTATCAACGACCCGCGCACCCTTCCTGACCCTGCCGGATGGAACCCGCCTCGATATTGTGACGGCGCGCCATGTTGGCACCTTGGATTGTCCGCAGTGCGCCTTGCGTTACCTGATGGAGTTTCCGCCCATTCCAGCCGATGTGAATGAAGCCACCCTCGAAATTCCAGATCTGGTCGCCATACCCGATAACACAGCCCCGCAGGATTGGAAGATCCAATTGAAATTCAAGCCTGCCGGTCCTGATGATATTGCGCCGGTCGTTGAACAGATCGTGACGCCCGTACCCACCACAGCCAGCACTAATGCGCCGACGCAAAGCGTCAACACCTATGGCATCACGACCACGCTCGATAAATTCGTGGCACTGCCCGATGGCTACATTCTGTATGGCAACACTTCGTGGACAGATCCGGCGATTCGCCCATATGGTGTGGCGTCGGAACTGGCAGGCATCAAGGATGCCAATGGTAAGGATGTGTTGTTCGATTTTGCAGATTCGGAAATGCATCCGAAACAAGGCGAATTGCGCGGCTATTGGGCATACAAGATCGGAACGGACTTCACCGCGCCGTTGACTCTCAACTTTGTGATGCTCGCCTCGCTCTCAGCCGACGGCGGCTCCTTCACCTTTGATCCGGGTCCTGATCCTCAGCTTGGTCAGAAATGGGATATCAACCAGGATGTGACGGTGAATAATGAAATCATCCACGTGCTATCTGCCGAGCAAGCGGGCATCGAACCGGGCTACTTCATGTTCAACATGCAATCAGACTCGAACATTACCGGCGCAATGATCATTGACCTGGCGCATCCCCCGCTGGGTGGTGGAGGTGGCGGAGGCGGCATCCCATCAGTGGGCGCTCCGTTCAACGCCGGGTTTGGATATCAAGTCCCCATCCCGCAAGGACCGTTGACACTGACCTTCACCGACGTACAACTGCTCGTCCCCGGTGATTGGACAATAACGTGGAGTCCGTAGATTAAATAAAAAACCCGGAAGTCTTGAAGACTTCCGGGTTTTTTATTTTTTACTTCCTCACTGAAGCAAACCCCAACCCGTTCGGTCCCACATGCGTGCCGATAACCGTGGTCACGTTGACCATGAGGATATCGCGCGGCACGGCTTGACTTGCCTGTTGCATCACGGTATTTAGAAATTCTTTGGCACGGATTTCTGCACCGGTGTGCAGGATCGCCAGTCTTTCAAGCGTGCCGCCTTCCAACAATAATTTCAACATGCGCTCATTGCCTTGCTTGGTCGTACGGACAGCGCCGATCGCTTTCACTTCCGCATTCACTAACTCGATCAATGGCTTGATGCTCAAGATGCTTCCCAAAGCAGCAACCACGCCGGGAACCCTTCCGCTGCGCTTGAGGTTTTCCATGGTATCCAATGCCGCAAAAACATGCAGGCGTTTACGCGTGGATTCGATGGCATGCAATGCGGCTTGCAATCCGTTCTCTGCGGCTTCAGCAGCGGCAATGACTTGAAAGCCAAGTCCCAGTGAGAGGGAGAGGCTATCAACGATGGTGATCTTGTCCGGGAAATCGTGTGCTGCCTGGCGCGCAGAGTTAATGATGGTAGTCAACGATCCCGCCGCGTGGATGGAGAGGATATGGTCACAGCCGCGGGTGAGGAGTCTTTCGTACGGGGCTGCGAAATCGCCGATCGAAGGCGCAGCAGTTGTCGGCTGCGTTTGAAGCGAGGGTAGTCGTTTGTAAAAGTCCTCGCGCGAGATGCCGATCCCATCTGCATATTCTTTTCCATCCAGAACCAGAAGCGAAGGGACCACTTCAAGTTCATGTTGGTCGATCAGATATTTGGGGATGTCGCAAGTTGAATCTGTAACAATGCCAAGTTTCATTTTTTCTCCCGGTCGAGCCAGAGCTCGCGGTACTTGCGATTCCAATCAATGAGAAAGCGGTAAGCGATGACGAGCCCACCTGCGATGGCGATCCAAAATTCCATATCTCGCAGATTGAACAACCAGAAGACAGGCGCCACGAGAAGACCAGTGAAGACACTGGCACGCGCGCCATGGCGAATTGTGATGGTGAGCAAAAGCAACACGCCCAACGCGATCACAAACGCAAACCAGTTCGCTGCCAGAAGTGCGCCGCCAAATGTAGCGAGTCCCATACCGCCACGGAATTGTGCGAAGAGGGGCCAGCAATGACCGATGACTGCGCAGGCGGCGGTGATGGGGATAATGTAAAGCGGGATGGCATCCCGCCCCACGGATAAGGCAAGATAGGTTGGGAAAAATCCTTTGGTGATATCCAGGATCAACACAAGTGCGCCCCAACCAAAACCCGCCTGTCGAACTGTGTTGGTCGTGGTGGCGTGACCCGAACCTGCATCACGTACATCTACATTTTTGACATAGCGCGTGATCCAAATGGAAAACGGCAGCGAACCAGAGAGATAACCGAGAACGGGGAAAAGCAAAGCCAAAAGTATATTCATGGTTCAATCCAAATTGCGAATCGCGGGGTGTGATAAACCGATCAAAGCCAACACCATGGTTGCAGTGCCGCCGATCAAAAACACAGTGGACGCACCGACCAAATCTGTAGCCCAACCAGCCAATGCAAACCCGATCGGCATGAACACAAACGAGCCCAATGCGTCGATCGAATAAACGCGCCCGAGCATATCATGCGGCACCATTTCCTGCAGCGTGTTATTCCAGATCAAACCGAAAACCGAAAATGTAATCCCATAAATAAACATACTGCCGATCAAAACCGGGATCGGAAATTTAAACCCAAAAAACAACAAAAGGATGCCCTGTATCAACGGCGTCAGATATGCCATCAGCCCGCGCCTGCGCAGGCGTTTGAATTGCCCCAGCAAAATCGCCCCCACGATAAAACCAACCGAGAAAACGCTGCCAAAGATTCCCAGCAAACCCACATCCGCGCCGAGATCATCTTTGATCAGGAACGGCATCGCCACAGCCCGCGGACTGGCTTCAGACATGTTCACAAAACCATAGATCAGGATCGTGACCCAGATCCACGGGACAGCCATGATGACGTTGAAACCCTGACGCATTTCACTCACACCCTGACCAATCGCCTCTTTTATGGACTTGGGTCTGTCTTGCGTTTCAGGAATTTTTTCCACACTTGAGGTTCCAACCATGCTGCCGCGTACAAGTGGAAACACAAACAGCGCTGAAACAAAAAACGAGAGCGCATCCAACGCAAAGGTCAGCGATGTGCCGCCGGTTGCCACCAACGCCGCACCAATCGAGGGACCAACGATTCCCGTGATGCGTCCGCTGAGTCCATTTAACGAATTGGCGCTGGTCAACATATCAGGCGGGGTAAGCTGCGGAATGACGGCTTGATACGCAGGAAAGAAAAACGCCTCTACAAAACCAAAGAGCAGACTGGCAACATAAATGTGCCAGATCTGCAAAACATCGAGCCATGAAAACACGGCAATGAACGTGATGATCAATCCACTTAACACATCCGAGATGAACATAATCCGGATGCGTGGAAAACGATCCACCACCACACCGCCGATCAACAAAAAGATCAAAAGCGGGATCTGTGTGAAAATGAGCACAGTGCCCATGGCGGTCGCTGAACCGGTCTTCTCCAAAACCCACCAAGCCAGCGCGATCCGATAAAAGCTATCACCAAGCCGCGAGATGGTTTGTCCGCTCCACAGCAGGGCAAAGGGACGATGCTTCAATGAACGCAGAACATTCATAATGTGCGGGAGTATAGCATAG
>CAZMQE010000222.1:0-5364 GCA_964568115.1 uncultured Anaerolinea sp. | reverse complement strand
GGAAGCGCGCGCCGACGCTGTTGTTGTTGGAGCATCCGCATGTGTACACGTTCGGGCGCAGGGGCCAGCAAGAAAATCTTTTATGGGGCGAAACGCAACTCAAAGAAAAAGGGATTGCGATCCATTGGGTCGATAGGGGCGGCGATGTTACCTATCATGGACCGGGGCAGTTGGTTGGGTATCCGTTAATTCCGTTGGGTGTGCCAAGCCGAAGTCAGGAGACTTCGGACTCCTTGCTTATTCCTCAAGCCGATTACGTCGGCTATATTCGCAAATTGGAGAAGACGATCATCACTGCATTAGCGCGGTTGGGATTGGTAGCCGGTCAACGCTCAGGCTTGACTGGGGTTTGGATCCAGTCCGATGTGCATTCACGCTGCCGACACTGTTCTGCTGAAGACCGCAAGAAGCCCGCCAAGATCGCAGCGATCGGTGTCAAAGTGGATGCGCGCGGCGTCTCACGTCACGGGTTTGCGTTGAATGTGAATCCCGATATGGAGTATTGGGACGGCATCATCGCTTGTGGCTTGCAGGATGAACCTATCGTTTCGCTCGCAGACCTGTTTGAGAATCCGCCCGCGATGGAGCGTGTAAAACAGGAAGTGATCCAAGCTTTTAGAGAAGTGTTTGAGATGTGATGATTTTGTATCAGAACCGATGGGTGATTGTGGGGGAGCGCTGAGATTTGATAAAGTTCGCCAATTCCAATGAGGAGATAGAATCATATGCTTCAACAACCATCCAGGCTTAACCGCAGGGATTTCTTGAAATTGATGGGGGCATTTGCGAGCGCAGCGGGTGCATCAGCGGCGCTCACCGCTTGTGCGCCGGAGCAGGTTCCAAGTCCAGACCCGACGCGGGTTGCGCCTCCCATCGCTATTAATCCAACCGGCATTCCGCCTGAACCCATTCTGCCGCCGGTCGCGTTGGGGATCATCGCCTTGAACCGCATGGCTTTTGGTCCGCGCCCCGGTGATCTGGATGCATTCAATGCCTTGGGCGCATCTGATGAAGAACGCTTGCGTGCGTACGTGGCACAACAACTCAACCCCGAAACGATCGTTGATAGTGATTTCGATGCACGGTACAACGCGGCGGGATTTGAGACGCTGCATAAGACGCAGGATGAATTGTACGCTGATCATATCGCCAACAATCCATACGATTCGAACGACGACACCTATTGGGATTGGTATAGCAAGCCTGCCCACGAACTGGTCGAAGCAACCTTCCTGCGCGCGGTCTACAGTAAAAAGCAATTAGTGGAAGTGCTCGCCGATTTTTGGCATAATCATTTCAATGTTTATTTCTGGCAGGATGATGGCGTGCCGTTGCTGGTCTCTTATAACCGCGATGTGTTGCGCACGCATATGCTCGGTAATTTCCGGCAGATGCTCGAAGCGGTTGCCACGCATCCCTCCATGTTGTATTACCTGAATCAAAATAATAGTTCCGATGCCGGACCCAATGAAAACTTTGCGCGGGAGCTATTTGAATTGCATACGCTCGGAGCTGAGAATTATCTGGGTGTGCAAGACCCGAACACAGTTCCAAAAGATGCGAACGGCATTGCCATCGGTTATGTGGATAACGATGTGTACGAGTCCGCGCGGGCGCTCACCGGCTGGCGGGTTGATGATGATATTTATGAATACGAAGATGGGATCGAGAAGACCGGGCGATTTATTTTCTACAAGCCCTGGCACGACCGTTTTAATAAATTGATCCTGGGGAAATATATTCCACCCGATCAACCAGATATGCAGGATGGACGCGATGTGTTGGATCTGCTTGCCAATCATCCCGGCACTGCCAGATTTATCTCGCGCAAACTTGCCCGCCGCTTCATCGCGGACGATCCACCTGCCTCCGTTGTGGACGCCGCTGCCGCCGTTTTTATGGAGCACCGCAACGCACCCGATCAACTCAAGCGCGTGGTTGAGACGATCCTGCTCTCACCCGAATTCAGGCAGACCTGGGGTGCTAAGATCAAACGTCCCATTGAAGCTGCGCTGGCGACCATGCGCGCCGTGAATTCAGATTTCACCCGGTTGCCCGGCGGCATCCCGTGGATGTGTTCCATGATGGGGCAGCCCATCTTTGAGCGTCGCCCGCCAGATGGATATCCTGATGTGAAAGAAGCCTGGGCAAATACCATGTCGCTTTTATATCGCTGGAATTTTGCAGTGGGCATCTCCGAAAACTGGCTGAATGATGAAGAACAGAAACGCTCCATCAAAACAGATATTTTGGGGCAAACCCCAGCCGACTTAAGAACTGCCGAAGCGCTGGCAGATTTTTGGATCCCGCGTATTTTGAATCGCCCCATGTCTGAAGCAGACCGCCAGGCGGTGATCTCGGTCATGCAGCAGGAATATGGCGCGCAGGAAGAATTATCCGATGATCATATTCGTTACGTGTTGCCCGCCATGGTGGAAGTGATTCTCATGAGCCCCGATTTTCAGTGGAAATAACAAAATGCCTACTTCAAAATTTACTCGTCGCAACTTTTTACAAGGCTGTTCCGCCGCCATTGCCGGGCTGGCAGGCGCACGCCTCACCAACGTAGCCTTTGCCCAGCAAGGCAGTCCCACCGATACCTTGGTCGTAGTCTTTTTACGCGGCGGTTGGGATGCGCTCAATGTCGTCCCGCCGCGCGATGGGGATGACCGTGGTTACTACGAAAATGCGCGCCCCGATATCAAGATCACAGACCTGTTGCCATTGAACGATCAATTTGGCATGCATCCTGCGCTGGCGCCATTGCATGGTTTATATCAGGCTGGCAAGATGGCGGTCGTCCATGCGGTGGGGTTGAATTACGATACTCGCAGTCACTTTGACGCCATGGAATATATTGAGTTAGGCACGCCTGGGTCAAAAAGCACCACCTCGGGTTGGATCACTCGCTACCTACAGGGTACAGGCGCTGCCTCCATCCTGCCAGCTCTTTCAACTTCTGGCGCACCCTCCTCGTTGTTAAACTTTGTCCCCACCGTGAACTTGAACGATCCTGGAGATTTTTCGCAATGGGACAATGGACTGGCTGTGTCTCAGCAAACCGCCTTACGTCAAATGTATAGTGGCGAAACTTTACTGCATCGCGCCGGTCTGCGCACTTTGGATTCGCTGGGCATTGTTAGCCCGCTGGTGGGGCAGGAGTATCAACCCTCCAATGGCGCCGTCTATAACGATGATGAGATCAGCCAGCAGCTCAAGACCGTGGCACGCATGATCAAGCTGGATACCGGTCTGCGCGTGGCGACCGTGGATTATGGCGGTTGGGACACGCACGAATACGAAACAGATGGCAACGGCGGCTACATCGCAAACCAACTCGGCAATCTCGCATCGGGTCTTTCAAACTTTTATCTCGATCTTGACTCAGGCTATACCGATCGTTTATCCGTTGTGGTGCTCAGTGAGTTTGGACGCCGGCTTGTGCAGAACGAAGATTACGGCACCGATCATGGTCATGGCAACGTCATGTTCACATTGGGTGGCGGCGTCAACGGCGGGCAGGTCTATGGCGCGTGGCCCGGTTTGCACAATGACCAGCTCTACGACCATGCCGATCTAGCGATCACAACCGATTACCGTCAGGTATTAAGCGAATTGCTCGCGCGGCGCCTTGGCAATGCCGACGTCGCCTCCATATTCCCTGGCTATACCCCAACTAGCGACATGGGCATTTATCGCAGCTTATAATCTCGGATAATAAAACAGGCTTCGCGTCATTTCTGACCCGAAGCCTGTTTCTGTTTAAGGAACCTGATCTACGCCTGAGACTCTGCCGCAGCTTTCACAGCGACAACACGGTTATCACGTCGCCAGAAAACAGTCACAACTGCGATGTAAACAAAGTATGTGATCATTTCGGTGAGCGATGGGTTGCCGTTGTAACCGAACAGGGTCTTGAGCAATTGACCAGCGATGGAGTTTTCATCGAGGATCATGTTCACGTCCCAAATGTGTTCCACCACACCGGGGATCCAACCGACTTCATTAAACTCATGCACACCATGCGCGACAAGTCCCGCGGCAAATAGGATCAACAGGACGCCAGTGACCTGGAAGAAACGACGCAGGTCAAGGCGCAGGGAGGTGGCGAAGATGGTGTATCCGAGCAATACGGCAGTGCCCAGCCCAAGGATCGTGCCAGCCAGTGTTTGAATGATATTGGTGGTTACCTGGTCTTCTCCACCTGCGAAAAAAGCAGCGGTGATAAAGATCGCGAGTTCCACGCCCTCGCGGACAACCGCCATGAAAGCCAACCAAAAGACCGCGCGTTTTCCAGTAGATGCGGCGGCTTTGTTCACACCATCTTCGAGTTCGCTCTTAAGGAAGCGGGCTTGTTTGCCCATCCAGAAGATCATCCAGGTGAGAATCCCGGCGGCGATCAGCATGGTGACGCCTTCGAAGATCTGTTCGGCGCGTTCTTCCAGCGACATGCCGAAGCTGGTGAGAATGATGGCAGTTAAGATACTGATGCCCACCGCGCTGAGTGTGCCCAGCCAGACAGCAGGGGCGAGGTCTTTGCGGCGGATCTTGCTGACGGCTCCAAGCACGATGCCGATGATGAGAGCGGCTTCAAGTCCCTCGCGCAGGGACAGTAGGTAAGTGGGTAACATTTGGAAATCTCCTAAATACGGTTTTTATTGCCTTATTACGGATGTTATAATCGAGTTATCTGGAAATATCCAGAAACTTACTTGATACTAGGTTTCACCCAGGGTGAAACTTTTGTTATTTATGGAGAAGATTGATGGCGACACCCGCAATGCAACGCTATGCGGCTGAGATTTTTCGGCTTCAACAGGACGCCCCTTTTGTGGGGCTGAATGAGTTAGCAGAAAGTGCCAATTCATCCATGCAGGCGACTGCTCGCATGGTGGGGCGGATGAAGAAACTGGATTATTTGGAACATGAACTGTATCGCGGCGTCCGCTTGACTGTGAGAGGTGAGCAGATCGCCATGCCAGCTCTGCGGCGTCACCGCCTCGTGGAAGTCTTTTTGGTGAAGGTGATGAAATATGGCTGGGACGAGGCACACGAGCTTTCCGATACATTTGCGTTGGGAGTTAACGATATCGTTGAAGACCGCATTGACGAGATCACCGGTCATCCGAAGCGTTGTCCGCATGGGGAGCCGATCCCGAGCAAGGCTGGGGTAATGCCGGTCGTAAAGGACATTCCATTGGTGGATGTGCTCTCCGGTTCTGATTGTGTCATCAGCCGCGTGCGGACGCATGACATGGAGAAGTTGAAATATTTTGCCGAACTGGGATTGGTGCCGGGCATGCCGTTCCACTTGTTCAGTTGTGCGCCGTTCAAAGGTCCGCTGCGTTTGCAAATGAAACCGCA
>CAZMQE010000221.1:0-5380 GCA_964568115.1 uncultured Anaerolinea sp. | reverse complement strand
TTCTCGGATTCCGCTTTGAGGGCGGCGAGGGTGAGCGAGTCATCGGGGAGGTTATACCAATCGAGGGAGGACCAGTTACCGGCTAAGGAAGAAGCGAGGAAGTCGATGAGTCCCGAGAGGAAGCGGGGTAAATCCGCTTCACGGACGATCAAATCCAGATAGTCTGAAATTTCGATACTACCAATAAGCAACACTGCTTGATGACCATCGTACTCCGCGATGAAGAGCGGTGCGATACCCATGATTTGGTCATTTTCGCTGGCTGAGACCAAAACAAGTTCGGCAGATTTCCATTCGCCGCCGCCGCGGGTCTTCCACCACTCGCTTAAGTATTCATAACGCGAGAACGGTGTATCGGCAATGCTTTGTTCAACCAGCGTATTCCATGCGGTTGAATCGATTTCAGAAAAACTATGATGTACCTTAAAATTCATTCTTTATCCTTCCACCTTCGTCCTTGTTCTTCAGATTTTACCAGTATAATGATAGAAACTTTCCCGATAATCTTACGCCGTGCCAACATTCGACTTAAACATCCTCCCCATTCATAGAACCAATGGACAAGATTTACCGGATCTGCCGGGCTTGTTGGCTGTCACTGCGCCTCGCAAAACCGCGCGCGGACGTGAAAAAGACAACCTGCTCATCTACCTGATGCTTTCAGGGAATGCCACCTTCTCCACCACTGAACTCACCCAATTAAATAACAACACCGCGAACCTGTTCTATCAATCGGCAGGCTCGCTGACTTCTGCCATGCGCAAGGCGGCAGAAAATATCAACAGCGTTTTGCTCGAACGTAATTTAGCCACCTCCGGGCGCGGACAATATGCGCTGGGCTTTTTGGTGCTGGCTGTGATCCGCGAAAACCAATGCACGCTATCGCTCAGTGGACCTACGCACGCGGTGTGGGTCAGCGAAGGGCAGTCGCGGCACATTTATGATCCTGCGCTTTCAGGCAAGGGGCTGGGCTCGAGCCAAAATATCCAAACGTATCTTTCTCAAGTTGAATTGCATCCCAATGATCTGTTGGTGCTGTGCGGAAAATTCCCCAAAGATTGGGAAGCCGATCTATTGGGCGAACGTCCGCCCGCGCTGCTCGAAGCTAGCTATCGCAAATTGACATTCACTAAAGGCGACTTGAACGCCGCCCTCATCCAAACCCAAACCGGACACGGCGCCATCACAGTTCTGCGTGCAGAAGCAAGTGCGCTTCATTCCAAACCGGTGCCTGCTGCTACTACCGAAGCATTGATCGCCTCTGAATCTTTTGACTCACAAGACGGCGAAACCGAAGCCTTAGACCTCGACCTGGATGAAGTATTCCCAGCACAAAGCCAAGGTGTTCAGGTAGAAGACAGCAAGCCTGAAGAATTCGATGCCCCTGCACTTCTTTCTGAAGATGAAGATATTGAAACTGAAACCGAAATAGAACCTACTTCGATCACCGAAGAAGAACTCGATGAATTGGTGGATTTCGCCGCGCACATGATTCAACCATCTGCGTATGCGATTCCGCCGCAACCCAACGAAGCACCGCCCCCCCTTCCCAAAATAGACGCAACTCCCAAGCTCGCGACAACCAACACGGCATCTACGCCGCGCGACTTTCCATCCTCGATCCCGCGCATCAAGCCGCTCGAACCAAAGCCTGAGCCTGCCAAAATTATCGCAGAGCCTGATGAAGACGAGGATGAAGAAGAGACCGAAGTCGAAGAGCCTGTTTCGGTCATTGGGACATCCACTCCCAAACCGGATAAGCCCGATGCGCATGTGATCGCCACCCGTCAGATGGCAAAGGTGATGGTTGGCGGCATCCAGACCGGGCGGCGCGCGGGCGAAAGTTTCCGCATGTTCCTGCAGCGCGCCATTCCACGTCTGCTGCCAGGCGCAGAAAGCGCGGACGATGTAGAAACCGCACCCGGCGAACCACAACAGCAAAAAATGTTCTTCATGCCAACGTATGCTTTAATAGTCATAGCGCTCCTTATTCCGCTTATCTTTGGAACGATCGGATCGGTTGTGTATTTAAGCCTTGGTCAAAGCGTACAATATGATGAGTATTATTCGCAGGCGCTCAATGCCCGCGCACAAGCCGTGAGCGAGACTGACCCGGCACGTCAACGCGATGCGTGGCAAAACGTGATTAGTTCCGTTGATCGCGCCGAAGACTATCGCGAAACCGACGAATCAAAATTACTACGCTCCGAAGCGCAATCAAACCTTGATACCTTGATGGGCGTTGTCCGCCTGGAATTTGTCCCCGCTTTTACGAATGGCATCGGCGGCGCCACCCAGATCAGCCGTATGGCAGCCAGCGAAAGCGATCTATACATGCTCGATGCCGAACGCGGAAATATTTTGCACGCCACGTTCACAGGTCGCAGCCTGGAATTGGATAGCGCCTTCAACTGTCAGCCTGACACGTATGCAGGCTATCAAGTCGGCACACTCGTAGACTTGCTGGCGCTACCGAAGATCAACGCGGCTGGGGCAAATGTCCTTGGCATTGATTCAACCGGCAATCTTTTATACTGCGCACCGGGGCAAGTCCCACAAGCCATTCCCCTCCCCGCCCTGCCTAACACCAACTGGGGACGTATTACCTCATTTGTTTTGGACAATGGCAACTTATATGTGCTCGATGCCACCTCACGCGCGGTATGGGTCTTCCCCGGCAAAGATAGCGCCTTCGTGGATACTCCCTATTTCTATTTCGGCAATCAAATTCCTGCCAGCATTGATAGCGCGATCGATCTAGCCATCAGCGGTGACGATCTCTATCTGCTGCACGCCGATGGACATATCTCCACTTGTATCTTCAGCCGCATCAACGAAACCCCCACGCGATGTACTGATCCCATGCTCTACGCGGATTCATTCCCTGCGCATCAAGGTCTCAATGTGTTTGCACAGGCGCACTTCACGCAAATGTCGTTAACCAATCCGCCAAACTCAGTTGTACTGTTGCTCGATTCCGAAAACCAGAGTGTCTTCCGTTTTTCGCCACGCTCGCTTGAGTTACAGAATCAGATCCGCAGTCATGCAGGCGATGGCAATCCGTTCAAATCCGGTTCGGTGGATGCAATGACCGTCAGCCCGAATTATGTGTTGTATCTGGCGATCGGCGATCAGGTCTACTTCGCAACAAATTTGCCGTAATGTTTTTTGGAATGCAGGAACTTGCTCCGTAAGTTCGCCAGCATACCCTTTCGGGCACACGAGCTGGCTGATTCCAAATAAATTTATTTACCCCACACTTGATACAAACCCAAATTGCCTGTTTCCCCATCTGAATAAAACACATCCTGGATATGAAAGCCGGTTTCTTCGGCGAGTTCTTTTAATTCGACTTCGTTATAGTGATGGACATAACGCAGACCCGCTCCCCCGCTGCGCCAATCCAAGAGATAGTCGCCCGCGTCCACCTCCGACTCCGAAATTGCCGCAACATCCCAGGGCTGGATTCTGGCTTTGAGCTTTTCACTGTTCAAGAACTGCCAGTTGGAGTGGATAAAGAGTCCATTTGGCTTAAGCAATTGATAGACAGTGCGCAAGATGTTCAAGCGCAGTTCACGAGAGGGAATGTGATGAAGAGCGGCGAAAGAAAAGACAATATCAAATGATGAATGATGAATGACACTTGCACCTGACGCAAGTGCAGGTGTGAA
This sequence comes from uncultured Anaerolinea sp., assembly GCA_964568115.1. Taxonomy (GTDB): domain Bacteria; phylum Chloroflexota; class Anaerolineae; order Anaerolineales; family Villigracilaceae; genus Defluviilinea. The sequence continues at coordinate 1,709 of CAZMQE010000221.1, read as the reverse complement.
CGATGAATTTTCAAGAGCTGTCAAATCCGCTTGTTGGAAAGTCGCAGAAAAACCTTCAGGGATAGATTCCGCATCTCGGAGCAGAGGCAGGCTGAAATCCACGCCCAGATACGAGCCGCGATGATTGCGCTGAGCCAGTACGCGCGCAAGTTCACCGTTGCCACAGCCCAAGTCCAATATGTTCTCGTCGCCTTTGAGAGTTTCGAGCACACGTCGCACACCAGGTTGAATCCGCTGACGGGTGGCGGAGAACGAGTCGCCGAAGCGGGTGTAAAAATCGCGATTGAGTTCGATGAGACGCGCGGCAGTGCTTGAATTCATGCCGAGATTATACCCAGCGCGGTCACAAAATATGCTTTTCTCCGTGGGTATTCTATAACAGGTATAATCCCCGCCATGCTGACGCCGCTGGAGATCGAAAATCTCTCAAACGAATTTGAATCGAAGACGCCGCAGGAAATTATCACCTGGGCAATTGACAAATTCTGGCCCCAGATCGCGATGAGTTCATCGTTTCAAACACAGAGCGTACCGTTGCTGCATATGGTCTCGCAGATCAACCGCAACATCCTGATCTACTTTATCGATACCGGCTATCACTTTTGGGAAACTTCGATCTTTCGCGAACAACTCGCCTCAGACTGGCACTTGAACGTGTTGGACTTGTATCGTGATTCGCGCTGGGACGTGTACGCTCGGAATAACATCCGTAAATTACCGCTCGAAGACCCGAACCTATGCTGCTATATTCATAAGGTCCAGCCGCTGCAAGCCGCCATGAAAGATATGCTGGGATGGATCAGCGGCATCCGCCGCGATCAGACCGCCACGCGCGCCAAAGCGAAGATCCTGGAAATACAGGAAGACGGTTTGCTGAAGATCAATCCGCTGTTGAATTGGACGAAGGCAGATGTAAAGCGCTATGCGGAAGAAAATAACCTGCCATCGCATCCATTGCTTGAGAAAGGCTATCGCAGTGTGGGCTGTGCGCCCTGCACCGTTGCCATCGGTATCAACGATGACGAACGCGCCGGTCGCTGGCAGGGACGCGGAAAAACAGAATGCGGACTGCATACCGATATGTTCAACAAGAAGGATCTTTCGAAATTGAAGAGCGACTTCCAAATGGATGTTTCGGTGATGGATAGAAGAAAGACGGAAAGGTAAGTTTACAGGTACGTTTAGATGCAAACTGAAAAACGCGAACGCTGGAGAGCCACGCATCTCCTGACCCCTGATAAAAAAGATCTCGCACGTTTTGTGCTGGATGAAATTCGACGCGGCCGCGATGTGACCAAGACTCTGCGCAGTCATCCTTTGGAGGATGGCAGCGGTTATCTCAACAAATCCATGCTGGTTTCGATCTATAACGAAATGGTCGCAGCAGGTGAGATGGAAGAAGACCCGCGCCTGCTCGAGCGGATTCGCATGAAGCCCATGCGCACGCTTTCGGGTGTGACCACGGTCACGGTGCTGACGAAGCCCTATCCCTGCCCCGGCAAATGTATCTTCTGCCCCACTGACGTACGGATGCCCAAGTCGTATTTGCCCGATGAACCCGGTGCCATGCGCGCAGTGGAACATCAATTCGACCCGTATGCGCAGGTGATGTCAAGAATCAACCAACTGAAATCGCTGGGACATCCCACCGATAAGATCGAATTGCTCATCCTCGGTGGAACATGGTCATCCTATAAACGCGATTATCA
>CAZMQE010000220.1:2569-5383 GCA_964568115.1 uncultured Anaerolinea sp. | reverse complement strand
ACAATGCGCTTGAAGATCGGCGCGGCAAAATCAGAACCTTCACCTTGATTCTCAAGGATCACAGCGATCGCGATATCGGGCAGGTTGGTGCTTTCGCTTGCCATAGTGTAGCCTGCAAACCACGCATGCGGAAGTCCGCTGCCTGATTCGGCGGTGCCGGTTTTCCCCGCCACCGGGATCGTCAATCCGCGTAAACGGAAGGAGGCTGTACCGCGTGAGTCTTTGACTACGCTGATCATGGCTTCCTTGATCAATTCCATGCGGAAGGGTTGGATCGGCAATACACCTTGCGCGGTCGGCTTGAAGATCGGTATCGCGGCGCCTTCCACGGGTTGGACGCTTTCCACCAACTGCGGACGATACAACGTGCCGCCATTGCCCAACGCCGCGATGAAGCGTGCCACTTGTAATGGCGTCACCTGGATATCGCCCTGACCAATGGCTTGATTCACAACGTCAATCACTGTGGGTGGATCATTGATCTGCCCGGCTTCCTCTGGTATCTGTTCAATACCGGTTTTCTGTCCCAAACCAAACGCGCGCGCCATATTGACAATATCATTGGGGCGGTTATTTTGGAACAAGGTGTAGCCCACATCGTAGAAGAAGGGGTTACACGAGCGCATCAATGCTTCTGTCAGACTGAGAACACCCGATGGCACGCTGTCGCTGGTGTCACATTCCTTGCCTGCGGCAAGACGGTCCTGACAGTGTTGCCACGTCCAGTCATGGCGCACCTGGTCGGGCAACTTGGTCCAATCGTATTGACAGTCATACGTTGTGGCTGCTTCATAGAGTCCGCTTTCCATGCCCGCCGCCATGGTGATGATCTTGAACACCGAGCCCAGCGGATATTGTCCCTGTGCAGCGCGGTTGACGAAAGCACCCGGGGCTAACTCTGCGAATTGGGCTGAGGCATTTATATTCCCCGGTGAGAACATATTCGAATCGTAACCCGGTGAAGAAGCCATGGCGAGCACACGCCCCGTATCCCGTTCCATAACAACAACCGCACCGGTAAAGCCTTTAATCGATTCTTCGGCGTAATACTGTAAATTCCGATCGATCGTGAGTTGGACTGAATCAGCAGGTTTCGCCGCGCTCTCGCCCACCTTGGTGACGATCGCGCCCGTGGTCGGGTTGATCACATATAACTCGCCGCCATGGACACCTGAAAGATAATCCTCTGCCCAGAGCTCGATGCCATCCCGTCCCACCTGCTCATCACCGGCATAGCCGAGGCGGCGATATTTTTCGAGTTCTTCAGCCGGGACTTGTTGGGTATATCCAACAACATTGGAACCGGCACCCTGTTTAAAATAAAAACGGGAATTATAAGTTTCCCATTCCAAACCGCTGGGATAGATACTGCGGATGCGCTCGGATTCCTGTTCGGAGGCTTCACACAACGGGATCGGATATTGTGCGGGTGTGTTGAAGATCTGCTCGCTCAGTATATCTGTGCTGATGCCGCACAGATTCCTTGCCTCTGAAAGCAGGGTGCCCAAACTTTCATCGGTCACATTGCCGGGGATCACATAAAAAGCATAAGCATCCGTTTGTGCCGCGATCGCGTCCCCGTTGCGGTCGTAGATATTTCCGCGCGAGGGGACGCTGTAATTCATTTTGAGAACATTCCCACCGGCAAGTTCAGGGAGGATGAGCGAGTCATCCCAGTTGATTTTCCATTGATTGGCTTCCAGAACCAGTTTTGCGATAATGTCACGTTGAATATCGCCGACCAGCGCCGTGTGATAGATAACTTGATAAGCAATTTCAGCAGAGTACGGATTCACCAGTGAGGAGGTGACCGTGTAATCAAACGATCCTGCGCTCATCTCATTCAATGAATCGCGGTTGCGTTTGGCGAAATCTTCCAGTGTGATCGAATCCAGGGTGACCTTGCTCAACGCACCATACATGGCGTTGTAATCATCCGCTTTGAAGGCATCTAGATACGCTGTGAGTGTTGGGGTTGGGTCGGGTGCAGATGCCACCGTCACAAGCGGCGGGGGCAAGGGCGTGGAGGTTGGTGGCAAAACCGAAGTTCCGCCGGGTCCGCAGGAGGTTAGAAAAAAGAAGACAGCAATAAGATTTAACCAACGTAGTAATTTCATGATAAGCCTTTCAAATTATGGATTCAGCCAGCTTGCTGGCGTGTTACGGGAGCAAACTCCCTGACTCCACATGTCACAGCGTCCCACTCAAGATCGCCCTTGAAACGGGACATTGATATTCCAACAGTACCTGGCATTTCACCGGCGCATCGGCATGTGGCGGCGCCTCCATTTTGCGCATCATGCGGATGACGTGACACAGCGGCAAGCCCATCACCCCAGCGTAACATCCGCTCATGCTCGCCACCGGTTTAAAACGCGGATGTTGGATCGCGTATGCGCCGGCCTTATCGAGCGGGTCACCCGTGAGTATATAAGCATGGATCTCTTCATCGGAGTAGTTGCGCATGGGCACGTCCGTAACGCTGAGTTCCTTGAGGATGAGTCCATCGCTCAGACGAAGCAGGGCAACCCCGGTGTAGACCTGATGCGTGTGTCCGCGTAAACGCGTCAGCATGGCGAAGGCTTCCACATTGTCCTTCGGTTTCCCGAGGATGTCGCCTCCATCCACAACCGTTGTATCTGCCGCGAGGATGATCTGATCGGCATGCGCGCTGATGGCACGGGCTTTGGTTTCGGCAAGCCTTAAGACGTAATCGGCGGGCGATTCGTTCGCGCGCGTGCTTTCATCCACATCGGCGACAACGACACTGAACATCCAATCAGCGAGCGCCAGCAATTGACGGCGGCGCGGCGA
>CAZMQE010000220.1:1285-2469 GCA_964568115.1 uncultured Anaerolinea sp. | reverse complement strand
GTGCGCAACGGATTCCCCGCTGCGATAAAGCGCGCCAGATGATTCAGGATCGTATCTGCTGATACGCCATAACGTTTCATCAAAGTCTCGATACTCTCGCCCGCGTTATACGCTTCGCCCACCGCCACATACCGCCGCCCGGCATCACTTTTATCACGCATCGGCGTTTTATATTTTTCTTCGATCTGGTTATCACCACAATATTCCTTGATCACTGCCAAAAATTCCGCGCCGTATCTTTCGTATTTCACCTTGCCCATGCCGCTCATGTTCAACAAGCCGTCTTTCGTCTGCGGATAATACGCCGCCATCTGCACGAGGGTCTTATCTGAAAAGATCACATACGGCGGGACGCCAGCCGCATCTGCCAGTTCTTTTCTTTTGTTCCGCAAGAGACTGAACAAAGACTTGTCGTACTCTTCCTCTTCGGACGACAGAGACTTCACCCGCGCCCGGGACTTTTCGCTCCGCTGCGCCTCATTAATTTGACCTTTGACCTGCTCCCGCGACTTGAGCATTTCCAACCCTTTGGCAGTGACCGACAACACGCGATAGGCAGGCTCCTGTTCCAACAGACCTTTCTCCACCAACTGCCGCGCGATGTGCATCCACTGACTTTTGGTTAATTCCTTGCCGATGCCATGTGTGGATAGTTCATGGTGTTTGTATTTCAGGATCTTTTCATTCTCTGAACCCAGCAAAATATCGACAATGTGCGCCGCGCCGAAACGCTCACCGCTGCGTTTGACACACGAGATAAATTTTTGCGCCGGGATGGTGATATCGGTTAGCTCGCTTTCATCCATGCCGCAGTTATCGCAGGTGCCGCAATTTGACTGTGCATACGTCTCACCGAAATATGAAAGCAAAGGCTTGCGCCTGCAGGCACTGCCTTCGGCATAGCGCGTCATCGCATCCAGATGTTGATAGGATGCGCTTCTTTCGGGTTCTTCCTTTTGGTCAATGAAGTATCTGATCTTGCTGGCATCCCCATAGCTATACAGCAACAGGCAATGTGCGCGCAGACCGTCGCGCCCTGCACGCCCGATCTCTTGATAATAACTTTCGATGCTTTTCGGCAGATCAAAATGGATGACAAAGCGTACGTTCGGCTTGTTGATGCCCATCCCAAAAGCGATCGTCGCGACGATGATCTGCACATCATCGCGGATGAAGGCTTCCTG
>CAZMQE010000220.1:0-1185 GCA_964568115.1 uncultured Anaerolinea sp. | reverse complement strand
GTCATTCGATGCGATACGCGATAGCCGAATAAAACTCTTTCAAGAATCTTGAAGGGACTTTCGCCAGCAAGCGCGGTTCGCTGAAACCTGCGCGCGGAGCGAGCGAGCGATACGTTTCGAAAGTCAGCGGATGTGGAACCCACATATTGCCCGAGTCCACGTTGTATTCGACGATGATCAATGCGCCGGTTGGTTTGAGAAATTCTCGAACGTGGCGCAGGATCTTTTCTTTGTCTTTGAAGAAGTGCAGGGAGTTCGCCATCACGATACCATCGAGCGGGGGCAAACTCAAAGGGCGGGAAAAATCATTCGGAAGCAGGGTCAGGTGTTCGGTCGAATGGAAGCGGGCGCGATGCGCTTTTTCCAATTCATCAAGTGACGATTTGTCTTTATCCACAGCATGGATCGTTGAGTCGAGCCCAACCAGTTCGCGCAATGCCAGCGTGAACGCGCCACTGCCCGCGCCGAGATCGGCATAGATGCCTGACAATAAATTCGCGGGGCGCAAAAGATTAACATGATCGCTATGGTCCATGCCGAAATGGTATCATAAACGCTTATCTCAACGTACAGGATTTTGAATGACATCAAACATGGAACGTCACGACCCCTATGCGCCGTTGCGCTATCAAGATTATCGGTTATTGCTCGCCGGGCGCTTTATTACATCGTTTGCCAGTGCCATGTTCTCTTTTGCCATCGGCTGGGAATTGTGGCTGCGCACCCAAAGTGCCTTTGCCCTCGGTATGGTGGGACTCGTGCAGGTGATTCCTGTTATTTTATTATCACTCCCAGCGGGTCATGTTGCCGACCAATACAATCGCCGCCGCATCGTCATCATTTCAGAACTTTTCTTTGCGGTATGCGCGGTTGGGCTGGCCTGGTTGTCCTTTACCAAAGGTCCGTTACTTTTGATCTATCTCTGTTTGTTGGGTATTGGCATTGCACGCGCGTTCAATGAACCGGCTTCTTCGACCTTGTTGCCACAGACCATTCCACCTGAAATGTTCTCGCGGGCTGCGACCTGGAACAGCAGTGTCTGGCAGTTCGCCTCCATTACGGGACCCGCTGTGGCAGGCGTGCTGGTGGGTTTCTTCAACCAGGTGACCTTCATTTACGTGTTTGGCGCTGCAGCGGCGATCACGTTCTGTTTCCTGATCCGGTATATCAAAGGTCGGGATTTGG
>CAZMQE010000219.1:0-5409 GCA_964568115.1 uncultured Anaerolinea sp. | reverse complement strand
CCGAAGGGTAAATCCGTGGCTGAATCTTGATGAATTAATTTTCAACGCCCCTTGACTTTGGTGTCTCCGATTCTTCGATCAATTCTTTCGGCGTTGCCGCCCCACAGGCGGGACAGGCATAATTCTGCTCGGCTGGCACATACGACCTTCTACAAAATGGACAGTCCACCGAGCGCGGCGCGACCGGCACTTCCACTTCCTTCACAACCTCACGCGTCACTTCGCGGGTATGGGTCCTTCCACTGCCGCCCAGCACAACCACATTTCCAATATTCGGGAAACTGGAACCACCTGAAGATGCTGTGCTTTTTGCTTTGGGCTTTGAAGACCCGCCTCCAGATGACTTGCTTTTCGAAGAACTATTGGATGAATTCTTTCCACCTGCACCCAACACAAAGAACAAAACCGCCACGATCACCACTGCCGCCACGGTTACAAAGACGATGATCGCTGTCAACCGGATCGCGCGCGGAATGTTATAGAGTTCATAACCATAGCTGAACAGGAACACGCCGCCGATATAGAAAGGCGCCAGAATGACCAATAACACGCTTCCCGTACTTTGAGCGATCTGGTTCTCAAACCAGGTTTGATAGATAACCAGAATGATCACGCTCAAAGCAGCCAAGGCGATCAAACCACCGGGGATCAAAATATGCAACGGCTTACCGGGCAAAGACTCGTTGTGGTCATAGTCAATGACCTCTTGTGTTTTTGAGCCTACCTGTCTGGCACGATATTCAGATTGTGGCATAGCGGATACCTCTACAAATAAAAGTTTGTAGAGCGAGATAATATCTCGCTCTACTGCATATCTACGCAATTACCAGGCATACGCCTCGGGCGCTTCCCCACCGGGACCGGGCCAGATCTCATCCAGTTTTGCCATCTCAGCTTTGGTGAATTTGATCTTGAGCGCGCGCAAGGCGCCGGTCAACTGCTCGAGCGTGCGCGGACCAATGATCGGCGCCGTCACGACCGGGTTCGCCAACAGCCACGCCAGGGCTACATCCGCAGGCTTATCGCCCTTTTGCTTGCAGAATTTTTCCCAGGCTTCCAGTTGCGGGCGATATTTCTTGATCTCTTTTTGTTGATCTTCGCTCGCACGGCGACCTTCCTTGATCTTCTGCAGTGCGCCGCCTAACAAGCCGCCCGCCAGGGGGCTCCACGGAATCACGCCCAAGCCATAATCTTTACTAGCTGGCAACACTTCCAATTCAACCATGCGGTCTTTGAGATTGTATAAACTCTGTTCACTGACCAGCCCCATAAAGTGCCGTGCCTTCGCGGCTTCCTGCGCTTTGGCAAGGTGCCAGCCCGCAAAATTGGATGAGCCCACATACAAGATCTTGCCTTGCTGCACGAGGGTCTCCATTGCCTGCCAGGTTTCTTCCCAGGGCGTGTTGCGGTCAATGTGATGCATTTGATAGAGATCAATGTAATCAGTTTGCATGCGCTTGAGCGAACCTTCCACCTGCTGACGAATGCTCAATGCTGAAACGCGGGATTGATTGGGCCACGTGCCCATGCGCCCAAAGACCTTGGTGGCGATGACCGTCTTCTCGCGCCGTCCCCCGCCCTGCGCAAACCAACGCCCAATAATGCTCTCCGTGACACCCTCCCCGAGCTTCCAACCATAAACGTTGGCGGTATCAAAGAAGTTGATATCAAGATCCAATGCCTTGTCCATGATGGCAAACGAATCTTCTTCGGTGGTTTGAGGTCCGAAGTTCATGGTGCCCAAACACAAACGCGAAACCTTCAAACCCGTTCGACCTAACTGCGTGAATTCCATTTCTGCCTCCAAATAAATTCCGCTCGTAGAAGGGCTACGCCTTCATACGAGCGGTAAAGTTCATTGATTTAAATCCGTCGCGGTCTCGTCCATTTGTTTCAAGACCACCGGTACTTGTCCATCCGTTAGATCCGGGTGGCGGATGGTATCGAACATATCCGCAAAACCGTCCCTCAACATCACACGTACCAAACGCCACGAAGCCAGTTGCGGCGTGATCTTGCCGCCGGGCAACAACTTCACCGCTTCAGTCCATTGCGGATGGGTCTTGCCGTAATCAGCGAGCAGGTCCATCGCTGAGGCACGCAACGGGAAGAGGCCCGTGCTTTGCACCCAACGCGCTTGATTTTCCGGTGAGAGCATCCAACGCATGAACAACCATGCGGCTAGTTGTGTCACATCATCAGACTCGAACATCACGAAGGATGAACCATAAACAACGAGTGCTTCCTGTTCATCACCGGGGAAAGGTAACACTGTCCATTCATCTTGACTTCCTGAAGTCAACAACGTGCGCGACTGTTCGATCAAATCTTCCAGGCTCCCGGTGGAGAATAAAGCCTGGCGTGCCGCAAAACGATCCACCACGGGCGAGTCTTGCGAAGCCACCCACGCACAACCTTTTTGCTGTAAGACCTTCAAATATTTAAACGCCGCGATATTACCTGGTGTTAGAAAACGATAACCATCTTCTTCCTGGATACCGCCGTCGAATGCCAGCATCCATGAAAGCGCGGTCGCTGCATCGGCATCGATCAGCCAGCCGCCGAGCGCATCGTTGCCCGTATCGGCATCTTTGCCCAAGGCAGCATGCGCCGCGCAGGCTTGTTGTTCGAACTCGACAGAAGTTTTCGGCGGCGCAGAAAATCCCAGTTCACGCGCCCAGCTTTGATTGTAGAAAATGAAGCGCGCTGTCCGTTGCGCAGGCATGCCATAACGTTTTCCATCCACTTCATCCTGCAGCCAAACCGCGTTCGCAAAATCCGAAATATCCAATGCACTCATGCCATAGTCCGGGTCATGCAAATAAATATTCAGGTCAACAACTTTAGTGTCCCAACCTAACGCATGTTCAGGGAGCGCGATCACTACTTGTGGGTTGCTTGAATCTTTCAACGCATTGGTGGTCTGCAAATACAACTCGCCATAATTTTGTTGCCCCTCGGCGCTGACGATGACGCCCCATTCATTCTCTTTATTGAATTGCGCGACTTGCGACTCGAACAGACTCGCCTGCGCTCCAAACCACGGATGCCAAACCTTCACCTGGACTCCGCGCAACGCTTCTTTCTCAACATTCAATTTGCTCACTGCAGGAGTGGGCGTGTTCGGCACTGACGGCTCTTCCGTCGCCGCAGTCGGGGTAGTGTTCGGTATTGCCGTTAGCGGACCACACGCAGCCAGAAACATACTCAGTAAAACGAAAACAACCAGCACTTTTTGTAACGAATTCATCAAAGCGTCACCTTATCAATATCCCACTAAAGGGATGGGCGTTAGCAACAGGATAAAAAGTAGCAGCACGAGGATGCCAAGCGCACGTCGTTTTGGGTCGAGCGCTGAAACATCATCCAGGGGTTGTGTGCGGACGTTGCCAAGCCAGAACAAAATTGCCGCCCATAACAACCAATTGAAATTGAATGCAGCCAGCGAGAGCGTTACCACAACCGGCAAAACACTGAACGCGATCAACAGACCGATCATGAATGGAAATATCTTGCGCGCCCTGTCACCAAATAGACCGTATGCTACGTGTCCCCCATCGAGGGTGCCCAGCGGCATGAGGTTCAGTGTCGTCACCAGCAATCCGCCCCAGCCTGCCCACGCCACCTGACTCAACTGCACATCCAAACCGCCCAAGGGAATGGGATGCCCTGTAAAGAAATATTGCAGCCAATACATCAACGGTGAAAGCCCATTCATGCTCACCGGCTCAGGCAGCAGTTTTCCAAAGACCAAATATTTGGAGAACAAATAAAAGATGGAATTCCCTTCGAGTACGCCCGAAGTGCCCGCAGCGGAGGCCGCAATGGGACCCAACTTTGAAATCGACAAGCCATAGATCAAAACCGGGATCGCGATCACCAACCCTGCCAGCGGACCCGCAACGCCCACATCAAAAAGAATGCGCTTATTCTTTGGAATACCACGCATTGCGATGAATGCGCCCAAGGTCCCGAATGGACTTACGATAGGCGCGGGAATGAAGAACGGCAAGGTAGCCGGGACCTTGTAATAGCGGCAGGCGAGATAATGTCCCATTTCGTGGGCGAATAAAATACCCATCATGCTTAATGCAAAGGGCCAGCCAGATAAGAAAGAGCGGAACACACCCGAAAACGAATTATTGGCGGGCGGTTCAGCACCGGTCAGCATCATGCTGACGATCGTGAGGATAAACAAAACGATGTTTACAGTGACTCTTGTAGTGGATGCGAGAATTTTCGGCGCTGACGCAAGGAAGATGACTTGCTTACCATCATCTCCATCCCTAAATAATGGCACGAGGTCATACCCCCGCACTGCCTCTGCAAGTTGGTCATACGCAGCGATGGTATCTTCATTCAAAAACTGTCCGCGATAACGCGCGAACCATTCACGCGGATCGCCCAAAGTCACATCTTCAATGCGAAAGATCCTTGCGACCTGGCTGTTAAGAACTTCTATTTCGGGAGTGGACATGATATTCCTTTATTACAAGATAAATACCATCATGTCACTCTGAGGGAGCGTTTGTTGCGACCGAAGAGTCTCACTTGTAGCAGTAGAGATTCTTCGCTGCTACGCAGCTCAGAATGACATGAAATTGTAGGCGAGAGTGGATGGGAGTCGAACCCACCGCGGCTCGCAACGCGACCCACCACAGGTTTTGAAGACCAGGAAGCCCACCGGGACCTAACCACTCCCACGCGCAAGGATAATCGAATGAGGATGGGATGGCAAGTGAGATTATCAGGATGTATTAATTCTGGAGTCCATCAGCTTGCTGATGGGTAATAAAATCGGACAGCATACCCTAACGGGCACACGAGCTATCCGACTCCAGAATTAATTTGGTGCCAAATTTTCTGAATGAATTCAGAAATATACGGATAAAGCAAAACACCAACAGCGATCATACAAAGCGTGGCAATGATCGTAAGTCCCCCAACCCATGCAGCGATGAGCGCAAGCATTCGTCCGCTTTCGTTACTTTGACGAATCTCACGCTGAGCTTGTAGCCCTAACACGAGTGAAGCGATTCCAAAAATAATTCCGGGCGGGTAACAAAGAATAATAGTAAACGGCACAGGCAACAGACCTGCACATAATGCCATTAACGAAATCATTGCGGTAACAAAGCCAATGAGTGATTTGCGGTTGAAAGGAGAGATGGAAGTAGTTTCGATCATTATGTTCAAAAAAAGACCTGACAGGATTTGAAACCTGTCAGGTCTAGTCAGTCGGGGCGAGAGGATTTGAACCTCCGACCTCTTGCACCCCATGCAAGCGCGCTAGCCGGGCTGCGCCACGCCCCGATTTACCTTCGGCGAAGCAGGATTATAGTACCGTTTCAGGTTTCTGGCAACTGACTGATATTAATGCTAAAATAAGAAACCAATTTTGGAGTCCCC
>CAZMQE010000218.1:0-5460 GCA_964568115.1 uncultured Anaerolinea sp. | reverse complement strand
GAAGCGGCGAACAAGATCATCCGCGCACTTACTTGTGTCGAAAAATATATAGGGATCATGAATCTGCCCAATGCCGGGCAAATACCCAACCTGCCCTACGAAGCGGTGGTTGAAACCTACGGTGTTATTGACGCAACCGGCGCGCATGCCATCACATATGGTGATGTCCCCGTTGAAATTCAAAACATTTTGGAACAGCATATCCATCAACAAGAGCTGACCGTTGAAGCAGCGCTGGCAGGCAGCCGGGAGTTGGCATTGCAAGTCCTGCTCAACGACCCTTTATCAAGTCGCCTCACGATTCCGCAGGCAAAACAGATGTTGGAAGAATTGCTCGAAGCAAATCAGCAATATCTCCCGCAGTTCTTTGAGCAGGTGCAATGACCTCACGCAACTCTCTCTGGCTCATGCGCATCTACTACCTGCTCTGGACGGGCGCAGGTGGATTTATATTCCCATTCATCACGCTCTTTTATGCAGAAAAAGGTTTAAGCGGCACACAAATGGGCTGGCTCGGCACCATCGGCAGCCTCGTCGCCCTGGTCAGCGCGCCATTCATCGGACGCCTGAGTGACAACCTCCCCCACCCGCGCCGCGTGCTGCAATTCTGTCTGCTTGGTTCGGGCATCTTGATCCTGATGCTCAGCCAACAAAATCTATTTGGTTGGATGGCGCTGATCGTGGCGATCGAGTCATTCGTCGGCGCACCCATCTACCCGTTGTCTGATGCGAATGCGTTGAGCATCTCCAATGAAAAAGAAGGCTTCGGTTCCATCCGTATGTGGGGATCGCTCGGCTGGGCGATCACTGCCTTTGTCGGTGGTTGGATGGTGAGCCGGGCGGGACTCGTCTCCGTATTTATCGGATACGCCATCCTGTACGGACTCTGCATCCTCGTGCTCGGACGCATCATCACAACCCCAAAACTGACTCAGCCATCCGAGGAGCCTCGTCCACGCTTTCGAGTGGTTCTACGCTCGCTGGTGAATCAACGCACGTTATTGGGGCTGACGATCGCCCTGACCTTCTTCTGGCTCACCAACAACGGTCGCCATCAATTCGAGACGTTATACATGAAACAGCTCGGCGCCAGCGAACAGTTGATCGGCTGGGCGTACACGTACCCCGCTTTGATGGAACTGCCCATCATGCTCTGGGCAGATAAGCTGGTTCGCAAATATGGTTCAGGGAAACTTTTATCTTTTTCACTCCTACTGGAAGCCATGGCTTTATCAGCGATCGTCTTTTTCCCATCCATGCCAGCCATACTCTTCATGCGTGCCGCCAGCGGACTGTATTATAGTTTTTACGCCATCGCCTCGGTGGCATACACGGTTGAGAACGCGCCTGAAGGACAGGGCGCCACGATCCTTTCCCTCTATTACGTGACCCTGGCTGGCATCATCTCGCTGGTCACTTCACCGCTAAACGGACTCGTCTTCGACAAGTTTGGCGCCTACCCACTGTACATCATTGCCACCATTGGAACCTTGGTTGCCTGGGTGGCATTGGTCATATCACAACAAAAACCTGCAGCACGATCTGCGCAGGTCTTATAAAAAGGAGAAATCAACATGTCTGAATTAGCAATTCTCGGTGGACCAAAAACACGCACGGAACCATATCCGCAATGGCCCGTGTGGGATCAACGTGACATTGATGCAGTCACTGAAGTTATCAAATCGGGCCGTTGGGGCGGGTATCCTTATCCCGGACCGAAGACAGCCGAACTCGCAAAGAAATTTTCCGAGTTACAGGGCGGCGGTTATGCTGTGCCAATGATCAATGGCACTGTAACGATGGAAGTGGCTTTGCGCGCTGCGGGCATCGGTTGGGGCGACGAAGTCATTGTCCCGGCGTATACGTTTCAGGCAACCGCATCAGCCCCGATGGGCGCAGGCGCGATCCCCGTCATCGTGGATGTAGACCCGAATACCTATTGTCTCGATGCAAAGGCGGCAGAGAAAGCCATCACGTCCAAGACCAAAGCCATCATCCCTGTGCATCTCGGTTCGAACATGGCAGACATGGACGCGATCATGGCGCTCGCTGAAAAATACAATTTGATCGTGATCGAAGACTGTGCCCATGCCCACGGCGCGAAGTGGAACGGTCAGGGCGCAGGGACGATTGGTCACTTCGGCTCGTTCTCTTTGCAATCATCCAAAACGTTGACCTCGGGCGAAGGCGGAATCCTGTTATGCAAATCGGCTGAACACGCCGCGCTCGCCGCTTCGATCATTGACTGCGGACGTCCGCATGCGTTGGGTGGCGGCGCTGACGACCCGAATGGGCTTGCCATGCAAGGCGGCAACTTCCGCATGAGTGAAATGCAATCGGCAATGGCATTGGTTGGCATTGAGCGCTTCCCCGCGCAGGCAAAACAACGCGAAGAGATGGCAGCTTACATGGATGAAGCCTTGAGCGAGATCAAAGGCGTGCGGGTGTTGAAACGCGATGAACGCCACACGACGCGTTCGTTCTACCGCTATATCTTTGCGATTGACCCCGCTGAGTTCGGTGTGGAACATGATGTCTTATGCGGAGCATTGGATGCCGAAGGTGTGGAGTGTTGGACAGGTTACGCCGCGATGCATAATTACGATCTCTTCCAGCCGCAGCGATCGAAACTTGCTGTGCCGAATGCCTTCCCGGAATATTTTGATTTTAAGAACATGCAGCTTCCCGAAGCCACCCGTGCCTGCGAACACGAAGCGGTCTGGCTGGATGAGGCGATCTTCCGCGAAGGTCCGCAGGGCGTGGATGATGCGATCGCGGCGCTCAAGAAGATCCAAACCCATGCAAAAGAATTAAACGAAGCAGCCGAAGAGTTGCGAAGGCAATACGGCAGATAAACCAACAAGGCATGTCTCGATGACATGCCTTGATTTTTTTAAAAAACGCGTCATAATGATTTTGCAACTTCGTTGAATATTCTCCGTAAAGAAAGTAGCCATTATTTTTTGAAAGGAGCGTCACATGCAAACAAATCGTTCCAATACTGGAGCACTGGTCGGAGGCACACTTTTGATCGCCTTCGGGTTGCTATCGCTGGCGAGTGAGGTCTTCCGCGGGTTTAACTGGGGTTTCTTATGGCCCTTCATTGTGATTGGGGTCGGCTTGCTATTCTTCACAGCCATGTTCACAGGCGGCAGGCAGGCTTCAGGGTTTGCCATTCCCGGCAGTATCATCACGGGAACCGGCTTGGTGCTACTCTTACAGAACATCACCAAGCACTGGGAATCCATGTCCTATTTCTGGACGTTGATCATCCTATTCGTGGGCGTCGGCATTTATATCATGGGCGTCTATGGCAATGACCCGGGGCAGAAAAAGTCCGGAGCCAGTGTGATGAAGGTCGGGTTGATCCTGTTCATCGTCTTCGGTTCGTTCTTCGAGATGATCTTCTCGTCATTCGGCAATCTCATCTTCCCCATTCTGCTCATCTTGCTCGGCGCGTATCTGATTTTGAACCGTTCAGGTCTGCTTGGCAAACATAAAGAGAACATATCCTCAGATTCATTGCCACCCGTTAGTTAAGTATCATCATAAACAAAAGAAAAGAAGGAAATCATGGAACACAGAAGATCTATATTTGGTCCGTTATTACTGATAGCAGCTGGAAGTATTTGGCTGCTCGTGAAATCAGGGAATATTCCATCCGCTAACCTGTGGGCACTCACGCATGTGTGGCCCTTCCTGTTGATCGCGGCTGGCATCGGCATCATCCTTGGTCAGTATTGGAAATTCTCCCGCATCCTCATGGATATCCTCATCATCGGCGGCTTGGTATTCGCGATCGTGTACGCTCCCAAGTTCAACTGGGCAACCCCTGCCATGGGATTCGTCTCCTGGGATGGCAACGAAGCCTACTTTGGACCTGGTGAACCCGGATCAGGTATTGTGAAGTCACAAACTCGTGAAGTCAACGAGTTCCATGCGATCGAGATTGAGTATCCGGCGCAGATCACCATCACGCAGGGCAAGGCAGCTTCAGTCAAGGTGGAAGCGGAAGATAACGTCCTGCCGGGCTTGATCACCCAGGTCAAAAATGGGACGCTCAGCATTTTCTATAAGTCAGATGATGGCAAGCATGTGAATCCCACCAAGGCTGTAAAGATCACCATTGTCGTCAAGAGTCTCGATGAGGTGCAATTCTCAAGCGCTGGCGAATTGACGATCAACGGCTTGAAGACCGATGAGCTGGACTTTAGCTTGAACGGCGCTGGTAAGGTCGTGCTGGATGACATCACAGCCAAAACCATCAATCTCGACTTAAGCGGTGCAGGCAGTCTCGAAGCCAGCGGCGTAGTTGACGCTTTGGATGTGAACATCAGTGGCTTCGGCAGTTATGAAGGTGCAGACCTGCACAGCCAAACCGCGAAAATCAATATCAGCGGTGCAGGCAGTGCCACCACCTGGGTGGACGATGAACTGGATGCATCTGTCTCTGGCGCAGGCTCGATCAATTACTATGGCTCACCCAGCGTGTCCAAGAACGTAAGCGGCGTTGGCAGTGTGAACTCGCAAGGCGATAAGTAAATCGTTTAGATCATAAAAACAGGAGCAACCTCAACGGTTGCTCCTGTTTTCTTTTAACGGTGAGATATTATGCGTCTGTGCCACATGCCAAGGCGTAATCATTCAACACTTTGTTGATCTTCCACTCAATGACCTGTGCAGCATTCAGCCCCGTCTCTCCCACAAACTGACTTAACAACGAATACGGCAAAACTTTCTTGCCAAGATTTTCCATTAAGCGTGCCAACGCTTTCTGCACCTCAGGCTGGACCCAGTAATAACGGGCGCGGTCACTTAAGCTATATTTGCGCTTGAAGGCTTGATCCGCTTCATCACCGCGATAATATTTTTGCCAGTGTTCAGGATGTTTTATCATCACATCATCTAAAACTTGAACAATATTCGAACGTTGATCTTTAGCGATCAATTCATTCTCGATCATCGCCAAGGCAAAGACTGCTTCACGGAAGGCAAACGTCAAGCCGGGACCAACTTTGAGAATGGCAAAATGGTCACGCACTAGATTTGTCAACGCAGCGCGTGTTTGGAAATCGGTTGAGTGCGCCTCATAGACTATGGATTGGCTTTCGATAAACCGTGACAACTCTTTCGCGGACTCAGGTTGATACGACAACACAAAGTCATCACCAAACTCCACGCCCGGCTGGACAACCACGGCAATGACCCTCTCCCACGCGGACTGCAATCCCAGTTCATAAAATGCTTTGCGATGGACTTCAATCGTCTCACGCGCATCTTCAACCTTTGTCACATGCACGCCTTCTTCGTGTTCGGTCGCACCACCAGGGATGGGGACTTCGGTGCCTATCACATACCGTGGGGCGGAATGATATTCCGCCATTTCTGCTATCTTCGCCAATTGTGCCGCACGCTGCGCAATGACTTCGGGATTCAACACACCTTGCGGATCATCCGCGA
>CAZMQE010000217.1:2190-5477 GCA_964568115.1 uncultured Anaerolinea sp. | reverse complement strand
GGCAAACCAGAAGAGATCGCTTATGCGGTTGCCTTCCTTGCTTCAGATCAAGCCGCTTATATTACGGGTCAGGTCTTGGGCATTGATGGCGGCATGGCAATGATGTAATAAAGTCCGTCATTGCGAGGAGGGCTTTAGCCCGACAAAGCAATCTCCGACAATGTTGAGGATTGCTTCGGGCAACGAACGCCCTCGCAATGACGAGAGGAGAAACAAATGTCAGAAACAAACCCAGGCAAAACCACTGTAGCACCCGATGTGCTTGTGACCATTGCACGCATGTCCGCGTTGAGCGTACCCGGCGTCAGTAGAATGGCGCAGGTGACGGGTGGTGTGAACCGTCTCTTCCGGCGCGGCACCAATGATGGCGTGCGGATCGAGGTCGAGGACAATGTCATTGTTGTCAGCCTGTACCTCATCCTGAAAAAAGATGTCAACATCCGTGAAGTCAGCCGCAATGTGCAACAACAAGTAGCACGCGCCTTGCAGGAAATGGTCGGCATGGAAGTTGGCGAAGTTGAAATTCACATTGAAGATATTGAGTACGAGGAAACTGAGGCAAAACCCGCATGAAACCCCGCACCAGGGCGCGTTCCCTCGCCCTGCAAGTACTTTACGAAGTTGATATGGCAAACCATCCCCCAGGTGAAGTCTTTAAATTACGCCTGGAGGAGTTTCCGCTTACCGAAGAGCTCACTGAATTTGCGCGCCAGATCATCTTTGGTATTCTCCCCCTTACACAAGAACTCGACCAGCTCATCGCAAAATATGCTCCCGATTGGCCCCTCGATCAGATCGCCGCGATCGACCGCAACATCCTGCGCATGGCGCTTTGGGAATTTGCGATTCAAGGTGAAACACCCATCAAGGTTGCCATCAATGAAGCCGTGGAACTCGCCAAGCATTACGGCTCCGATTCTGCACCGCGCTTCATCAACGGCGTGCTGGGCGCACTCGCCGAACATCAACATGAAATCAAACAGGTAGTGAACAAAACCTAATATGGAAATTCTTGGCGTTGGTCCTTCTGAACTCATATTCATCATTATCATCGCGCTGATCGTGTTGGGTCCCAAAGACATGCAAAAAGCGGGCAAGACCATCGGGCAATACCTGAACAAGCTGGTGAGATCTGACGGCTGGAAAGCCTTTCAACAAACTTCGCGCGAGCTGCGCAACCTGCCCACCAATTTGATGCGGGAAGCCAATATGGATTTGGCGGAGACTGAAAAGGATATCCGCAAATCCATGAAGATGCCGCCCCTGCCTGGAATGCCGCTTCCTACGAACCCGAATTTGTCTCAGCCCCGAGAAACAGAGAACTCCATTCAGCCTCCAACTGCCACAAACACCGCTGCTGAACCTGATACCACGATCGATCCCCCCGCTACTCCTGAAGATAAAGCGAGTCCATCGAATCAAAATGCGTAAACTCTTCAAAGCCCTTTGGCGGGTCATCACATTTCCATTTGTACTCATTTACAGGCTTATCACATTTCCGTTCCGGGCAATCCGCACGGCATATCGTTTTCTGAACACAGACCCTGAAGAAGACCGTCCATTACTCGATTCATTAACCAGCCTGGTCACCGAATCCCAGGCGCGCGAAAGCTTATGGGATCATGTCGAAGATCTGCGCATGCATCTCCTGCGCATGGTGGTGGGATTGGCAATTGGCGTGGGTATATCGTTTTACTTCACCATCCCTCTAATGGAATATTTAGCCCGCCCCGTTGGCGGGTTGGACAATCTGCAAGCCATCGAAGTGACGGAAGAAGTTGGCGTCTTTATGCGGGTGGCACTCACCAGCGGGATCGCCATCATGCTGCCGTATCTGGCATTTGAGATCTGGTTGTTCGCCGCACCCGGCTTGAAAGCACGCGAACGAAAAAATGGACTGATCGGTATTCCGCTTGCGACCATCCTCTTCCTCGGCGGCATGGCATTCACATACTTTGCTTTATTACCTACCGCGTTACCGTTCCTCGAAGGCTTCACGAAAATATCCTCATTCTGGACCGCACGCGATTACTTCGGGTTTGTCACTGGTTTGATGTTATGGATCGGCTTGTTCTTTGAATTTCCGCTGGTGATCTATATTCTCACGACCATGGGATTGGTCCAACCAAAAATATTGGCACAACAGTGGCGTATCGCGGTCGTGATCATTGCGATCATCGCCGCTGCAGTCACGCCGACCGTTGACCCGGTCAATATGGGGCTGGTCATGTTGCCGATGATCTTTTTATATTTTGTCAGTATTGGCTTGAGCTATATCGCCTACGCCGGGCGAACCAAGCGGGGAGAAAATGCCAATGAAACAGAAGCAGGCTCCGGCTAAGTCAGCCGCGCGAGTCTGCGTCTGAAGAAAAGAGGAGAGAGAGTATGAAATCCCGTTTCGTTTTTTCGCGTCATTTTATATTGTTCATGGTTATCCTCGCGTTGAGCAGTCAGGCTTGCGCGCTTTCATTAATTGACCTGCCCACCTCCACGCCGAACACACCTGCCCCAGGCGGACCCGCACCCACTCCCGCCCCGCGCGCACAAGTGACCTTTACCGTGCGCCTGCCAGAACCACTCTTACCCAACGAAGTGTTGATGTTCAGCGTGTTGGATGAAGTGACCGGGCTGGCTTTGAACCCGGTCGATTATCAAATGTCGCTGGTGGATGCGACTACATACTCAACCTCCCTTGCGATCCCCGATCGGGCAGTTATCAAATATCGTTATATCCGCCGCGGTGGTGCACGGATCAACGAAGACACCAACACCGACGGCGCGATCCGTTATCGCATGCTGTTTGTGAACGGACCGACACAGATCATCGACACCGTAAATAGCTGGGGAGATAAACCTGCGAGCACCTTATCAGGGAATATCTCAGGCACAGTGGTTAACGCCGATACGAACACGCCCATTCCCGATATCATGGTCACGGCGGGCGGCGTTCAAATGCTCACTGATTCCGCCGGAAGATTCGAGATCATCGGCTTGCGCGGTGGACCCCACAATCTTGTGGCATACGCACTGGATGGCATGTATCAAACTTTCCAACAGGGCGCGACGATCGCTGAGAATCAGACTACGCCTGTACAGATCCGCATGAAAGCGGCGCAATTGGTGAATGTGATCTTCACTGTCTCGGTGCCGTCGAACACGCAGCCTGGTGTGCCGCTGCGTATCGCAGGCAACCTGTTGCAGCTTGGCAATACTTTCTCGGACCTGCGTGGCGGACTCAGCGTAATTGCTGATCGCATGCCGGTGATGACACCGCTGCCAGATGGCCG
>CAZMQE010000217.1:0-2090 GCA_964568115.1 uncultured Anaerolinea sp. | reverse complement strand
TGCCCGGTGACGTGATGTACATTCAATTCAACCCTTATGGTTGGACGCCGCCCATCCCGATGTGGAATCAAGGTAACAATCTCTGGGGTTTCAAACTCTATGGACCTTTGAACATCATCGGTTCATTTGGTTATCGCTATTGCCGTAACGCTCAATGCGATTCAGCCGACGATGTACAAACACCCGGCGCAGATGCCCATGGACGCAACGTCTCACCCACCCTGACAGCACAGGATATTGTAGATACGGTCAACGATTGGAGCTGGGCGCAAAAAGCTGGTAGTCCCACGCTCGTTGCTACTACCATCCCATCCCGCGGCACCGGCTTCATGGCAGGCGTCGAATTCCAATCGTATTATGATCCCAACACGCCAACGTATAATCCGCCCGCATTGCAAAACATCCAGGCACTCGGCTCCAACTGGGTAATCTACACGCCCTCATGGACATACTCCCGCAACAACCCCTTGATCTTTGCAGCGCAACCCGGCAAAGATCCGTTCTGGGTGGATACGATCAATTCCGTTGGACAAGCGCGCACCATGAATATGAACGTGGCTTTATTCCCACAACCACGCTTCGTTTCGACTGGGCTCAACGCAGGCTTTACCAACGCCGCCGATTTTTGGAAGACCGCGCCGCGCGATGCTGGCTGGTGGGATAACTGGTTCAATCACTATCGTGCCTTCGCCATCCATTTTGCGGATCTGGCGACTCAGTCCAACTCACAAGCTGTGATCATCGGTGGAGATTGGATCGCCCCGGCTCTGCCTTCAGGGACGCTTGCTGACGGCAGCCCAAGCGGAGTCCCCGCTGACGCCGAAACCCGCTGGAAAAATATCATCGCTGAAGTCCGCCAGCATTTCCGCGGCAATGTGCTTTTTGCGATCCCCTACGATAACAGCGTCATTCAGGCGCCGATCAATGTACTCAAGGATGCAGATGCCGTCTATTTGCTGTGGTCGATCAAACTCAACAACAATATGACTCCCAACAAAGCCGATATGCTCACGGAAGCAGGCAGATTGCTTGACACCAACGTCGCCCCCATTCAAACCCAGGTGAACAAACCCTTCATCATCGCGTTGGCATATCCATCTTCATCGTATTCCGCTACCGGCTGTATCCCCAACGGCAATAACGGCTGTTTCGATTGGTCTGTTCTCAATCGCCCCAATACAGACCTCAACTTCATCAATTTGGATCTCCAGCAACAAGTGGATATCTACGACGCCATGTTCAACGCCATCAACGCCCGTTCGTGGGTCAGCGGATTTGTCAGCCGCGGCTATTTCGCACCGGCTGCGCTGCAAGACAAGTCTGCATCCATTCACGGGAAACCATCATCTGATCTACTTTGGTATTGGTTCCCACGTTTGTTGGGAAACATCAAATAACCCCGCCTGAGCAGATGGGAATCCTGAAGTTCTACTTCAGGAACTACCACCCAAACGCCGAAAGTAGAACTTTCGGATTCCAATTCTCAACTTAACGTCTCTTTTTCCAAATACTTGTGTTAAACAGGTGACAGTCACTTTCGCGAAAGTGACTGTCACCTTAATCTTCGGAGGTATCATGTCTAAAGTAAAAACATATCTAAAACGCGGGGGACTTGGTTTACTAATTATCGTCATCTTATTGGGCGGCGGTGGCGGCTTCTATTTCAAAAGCTACCTGCCTAACACGGTCGCACCGAAATCCTTCCCGCAAATTGACGGGCAGATTCAACTCACCGGTCTCGATGGCACCGTGGATGTTTATCGCGACAAAATGGGCATTCCCCACATTTATGCCAGCACTTCTCACGACTTATTCTTTGCACAAGGCTACGTCCACGCCCAGGACCGCTTCTGGCAAATGGACTTTTCGCGCCACGTCGGCTCGGGCACCATTTCTGAAATGTTCGGTGATGGACAAGTCAAAACTGATATGTTCCTCCGCACCTTGGGCTGGAAGCAAGTCGCGGAACAAGAGTACGCGCAGCTTGGTCCTGAATCCAAAGCCACGCTTCAGGCATACGCCGATGGTGTGAACGCCTACATCCAAGATCGCGGACCCGTGGAACTCAGCCTGGAATATTCCATCCTCAC
>CAZMQE010000216.1:2636-5486 GCA_964568115.1 uncultured Anaerolinea sp. | reverse complement strand
GCAGCTTCGAACATCGCGTCCGCAGCAAAGCGGGCGGGGACGAAGATCACGGAGCAGTTCGCGCCTGTTGCATCTGCCGCGAGTTTGACTGAATCAAAGACCGGGACTTTGCCATCCAGAACCCATTCGCCACCTTTGCCGGGCGTGACGCCCGCGACAACATTGGTCCCGTATGAGACCATCTGTGTGGTGTGGAAGAGTCCTTCATTGCCTGTAATACCTTGCACCAGCAGGCGGGTGTTTTTGTTAATTAAGATACTCATGGAATTACTGTCCCTTTGCCGCGGCAACAGCTTTCTTTGCGGCGTCTGCTAATGTTTCTGCGGTGATCATGTTCGCATTCTCAAGCAACTTGCGACCTTCTTCAGCATTCGTTCCCACCAAACGAACAACCATCGGAACCTTCGGCTTCACTTCATCCATCGCGACAAGAATACCGCGTGCGACTTCATCGCAACGGGTGATACCGCCGAAGATGTTGAACAACACAGCCTTCACATTCGGGTCAGAAAGGATGATGCGCATCGCTGCCGCCACCTTGTCTGCGCCTGCGCCGCCGCCGATATCCAGGAAGTTGGCGGGTTCGCCGCCGAACAACTTGACGATGTCCATGCTGGTCATCGCGAGACCGGCGCCGTTCACCATACAACCGATGTTGCCATCGAGTTTAATGAAGGAGAGTCCATGACGGCGTGCTTCGGTTTCAGCGGGTGCTTCTTCGTCAATGTCGCGAATCTCCGCGAGGTCCATGTGACGGAACAAGGAGTTGTCATCGATCATCATCTTGCCATCGAGCGCAACGAGCTTCTTGTCTTTGGTAATGACGAGCGGATTGATCTCAGCCAGTGTCGCATCGGTATCCAGATACACCTGCCATAAACCTGCGGCGATCTTGCTAAAGTCGCGCCATAGTTCACGGGGCAGATCAATGGAAGCAGCGATATCGCGCGCTTGATAATCGCGCAGCCCGAGCAACGGATCGATGTGCACCTTGACGATCTTCTCGGGTGTGGTTGCGGCGACTTCTTCAATATCCACACCGCCCGCGGCTGAGGCGATCATCACCGGCTTTTTGGCAGCGCGGTCATTGGTGATGGCGAAATAGATCTCATGTTCGATCGCGGCGGCTTCGTCCACCAATACTTTGCGGACGGGCAAACCCTTGATCGTCATCGTCAGGATCTGTTGGGCAAACTCTGCAGCTTCCTTGGAATTCTTGGCAACTTTTACGCCGCCCGCCTTACCACGTCCGCCAACCAACACCTGTGATTTAATAACAACGCGGCCACCCAACTCTTCGGCAATTTGTTTTGCCTCATCAGCGGTAGCCGCCACCCGTCCCTTGGGGATCGGAATGCCATACTTCGAAAAAATTGTTTTTGATTGATACTCGTGAAGTTTCATGTTACCCTTCGTTTGTCTTTCAGAATTTAACGCACGGGCATTATACCATTTGAAAATCGATTAATTCATCACCAAATCCCTACGCAAAACATCATATTCTCATACTTGACGCTCCTTCGTCCACCCGCTATAATCTGCCCGCTCAATTGGAAACTATGCAGCGGCGGAATAAAGTCGTCCCTGCGCAAGAAAAATAAGGAGAAAGTCGAATGCCCCCACATCCAAAACGCAAACACTCAAAAAGCCGCCGCGATATGCGCCGCGCACATGACGCCTTGGTGCCTCGCAATTTAACCACCTGCTCGAATTGTGGTTCCATGCGTCTTCCGCACACCGTTTGCGCCAACTGCGGTTTTTATGAAGGCCGCGAAGTTGTCGAAGTCAAGAAAGAAAAGAAACAGGCTGAGTAGGGGCGGGTTACCCGCCCATTCACAAACGAGCCGTGACGAACACGGCTCGTTTGTGTTTTAATCCTATATCATCGCGCTGAGCGGCGTATAACAAAGTCGAAGCGTGAATAATCGAGGAGTAAATTATGAAATTCAACCCACAAACCACAGCATTCATTTTCCCAGGTCAGGGTTCGCAAGTCGTTGGCATGGGAAAGGAACTTGCCGAACAATTCCCGGTTGCCAAGCAGGTCTTTGATGAAGCCGATGCAACCCTGGGTTTTTCCCTCTCGAAAATTATGTGGGAAGGTCCCAAGGAAGAACTTGACGAAACAATTAACACGCAGCCGGCTTTATATGTACATTCGATCGCTGTGTGGATGACGTACACGCTTCTTCCTTACCCGAAGCCTGCTACTGTGGCGGGACATTCGCTTGGCGAGTTATCAGCTCTGACCGCCTCGGGTGCCTTAGCCTTCGCCGATGGGCTCAAACTTGTCCGCGTGCGTGGCGAGTTGATGAAGCGCGCGGGCGAATTAAATCCCGGCGGTATGGCGGCGATCCTCGGTGTGGATATTCCCACGTTGGATAGAGTCTGTGCCGAGGCAAGTACAGATAGTGAAATTGTGCAGGTCGCCAATGATAACTGTCCTGGTCAGGTGGTGATCTCTGGTCACAAACCTGCGTTGGAACGTGCAATGGCTGGTGCTAAAGCTGCAGGCGCAAAGCGCGCTTTGCCGTTGGCAGTAAGTATCGCCGCGCATTCGCCATTAATGGACTCGATCCAAAATGATTGGAATGCGGCGGTAGATGCCTGTGCTATTAAGGATGCAGAGATTCCTGTGATTGGAAATGTTCATGCGAAAGCCATCCGCACGGCAGATGAATTGCGCGCGGATATCAAAGCGCAAATGCAGTCGCGCGTGCGTTGGACTGAATCCGTGCAGGGAATGTCTGGGAGCGGCATACAGACCTACGTCGAGGCAGGAAGCGGCGAAGTTCTGATAGGAATGGTCAAGCGCATCGATGCAGAGTCAACCCGTTTTGCGTTGGGTAA
>CAZMQE010000216.1:0-2536 GCA_964568115.1 uncultured Anaerolinea sp. | reverse complement strand
CCTTTGGATTTAATGAATGGGCAACATTATGACGCGCGGACTGACTGGCACATTTCGTGGACATGGCCCGGCTACGGTAGTAATGATTGTGACCTTTCGAAAACAACCGTAAGTTACGATATCAAAGTTACTGTTCCACATTGGCAGCCTGCGCCCGGTACCGACCAAAAATTGATCGCACAATGGAATGGTTATTTGAACAACCTGGCGCTGCATGAACAGGGGCACGTGGATAGCATCGCGAGAAATTATATACAAGTGAAAGATGCTATCCGAAGGGCAACTTGTTCAACGGCTGAAGAAGCCGCTCAAGACATGCTGGATATTTTTCGACAGGCGAATGCCGAATATGACCAGCAGACAAACCACGGTGAGACACAAGGTGCAATTTTTCCCTAGAACGTTGGCGTAGAAATTCAGATATTGGCGCTGGTTTAAATAATTATGCGGTGTTTTGTAAATCTGCTATACTCGGAATATGATTGATATCGAAAAAAGACTTAGGCGCACATTTAGCAGCATGGCTGCAAACGAATCGCTGGCGGATGGACTCGCTGAAGATGCTGCTGCCAATCTGCTCAAATGGGGCGAGACGATCGCGGAACAGTTTGTCCTAAAAACCAGCATGATGGAAGATGATATGGCGGAAGAATATCTTGCGCCGTATGCCAGCGCCTTGCGTAAAATGATGCGTGCGCTCGGGCATTGGGTGGTCGAGACAGATCAAGAAGTCCGTTCAGAATGGTGGAATCGCATCGAGCAAAACGGCAAGACGTTATATGGTGACCGCTTTATGCTCCCACAGATGGAAAGCGTGTTGTCTCAGTTGCCTGCCGGAGCCGATGCAAATACGGTGATGGTGTTTATGCAAAGACTTATCGAAAATCAGAAAGCAAAAGGATAATGAATGTCACGCAAACGGACGATGTCTAAAGCGCAGGGCGGGATCATTACTGCCCTTATCACGGTTTTGTTGGTGATCTGCGGTATTTTTTATTCTCTGACGGGCGTTAATCCCGGCGGAGTGTTTTCGACGACAGAGGCACCCGCCTCGGATACTCCGTTGGATGTAGCAACTAATACCCCGTTTCAACCCGGTGATGTCCCTGCAACGCTTGACCCTGGACAGGCTACTCTTGCACCCCAGGCAGCAGAGTGGTGGCGTGTATATTTCACTGATCCTTTGACGATTAACGACCCGGCAAATTATTCGAATTCCATTGAACAACGTTTGATCGAATTTATCAACGTTTCGCAAACCAGCATTCATATTGCGTCTTTTGAATTCGATCTGGACCCCGTGGCTGACGCGCTGATCGCTGCTCATAACCGCGGCGTGGATGTACGTTGGGTGACCGATAATGAATATGGCTTGGATTCGGACTCCGAACCCGGGGGCGGTCAATTTGCCAAGTTGCAGAATGCTGGGATTGAAGTCCGCTCGGATAACCGTACGGCGCTGATGCATAATAAATTCTGGATCTTTGATGGTTTGGTTTTGTGGACTGGGTCCACGAACATCACCAAGAATGGCATTTTTGTTCAGGATAATAATACGATCGTGTTTCAAGCGCCTGAATTGGCAACCATTTACGAACGTGAATTTCAGGAAATGTGGGATGGAAAGTTTGGTCCCAAGTCGCCGTCGCAACTGGCTGATCAATCGGTGGTGATTAATGGGACTCCGATCCAGGTGATCTTCACCTCTGAAGACCCAGCCATTGAGCCTGCGATTATTCCATTGGTCAATACGGCTACGAAAAATATCCGCTTTCTGGCTTTTAGCTTTACCGATTATCCTTTGGCAAAGGCGATGATCGATCGTGCCCAGCAGGGTGTGGATGTTGCTGGCGTAATGGATAAAACTCAGAGTGGCGGCACAGGCGCAGAGCTGGGGACGTTCTTCTGTGCGGGTGTGCCAGTGCGGCAGGATGGTAACCCACAGTTCATGCACAATAAGATCATCATTGTAGATGAGCGTTATGTGATCACTGGTTCGCTGAATTTTTCGACCAGTGCGGAAGAAAGCAATGACGAAAACGTCATCATCATTGATAATCCAGAAATTGCGCGACTCTATATGCAGGATTTTGACCGGGTCTATAGCTTGGGAACAGAACCTGACCCTGCAAAAATCACCTGTCCGTAGATGGAATTTCTCGGAGTACAAAAATAGGACAAGGCATCTTGTCCTATTTTTGTTAGTATTTTTGCGCAGATATATGTGATTTTCTTCAATTTGGGCAACTCAGGTGTCGTAGTATAATCGCCTCATGATAACTTTGTCTGACAATCGCGATTGTCAGCGCCGCTCTTTTTGCGGCTCTAAAATTGTATCTGGTCTAAGCAGTGCGTGTGCTTAGACCAGATAATTTTTAACTGGAGTAGCTATGAAATTAAGTAAATTAGCAAGTGAGATCGTTGAATCACCGACCCTTGCCCTTAACGAAGAGGCGCGTTTATTGCGCGAACGCGGTGAGGCGGTGATCAACCTCGGCATTGGGGAGCCAAAAAACAAGACGCCCATTTCAGCCAT
>CAZMQE010000215.1:0-5486 GCA_964568115.1 uncultured Anaerolinea sp. | reverse complement strand
GGGGTGAGTTTGTTTTGTATTTTGATTTTATATTCTGATTGGTTCCGTTGCGTCCACTTTCACGGTTTCGTGTTCTGCTTCAACCAGTGAATGATCCACAACTCGTAGGAACTTCACGCCCAATGAGAAGGCTGTCAGACCGTAAGCTATGATTGCTGAGCCCGCCAGGATCTCGATCAGCGAAGGGACGTAATTTGTGTACGCGATCGCCTGACCTGGAACAGTTGGCATCACCACCATGAGACCTGAGATGTTCGTGTCCCAGCGGAAGGCAACCACACCTGCAGCAACCAGGAACAATGCCAGCATGCGCCAGAACGGATTCGCGCGAGTCTTTTTGTACAGCAGCAGGATCATCGGCACGATCATGCCCAGCAGCATTTCACCGATCCAAAAGTTGAATGCCAATGGACCTTTCGTCATGACATGCAAACCTTCGCTGCGACCGGGGTCATAGGTATACGTGGTTGCCAACGCATCCCAGGCGCGGAAGTAGAAGTATCCGATCAACAGATAGCCAACAAATTGTGCAACACGTTCGATCAAGGCATCATTTACTTTTGCCTTATTCGTCAAGCGGGCTGACAGCATGGAGGCAAAGAGGGTGATCGAAATACCACCCACAATGGCAGAGAGCATGAACAGCACCGACATCTCGGGTTTGAACCAGAACGGTCGGGCTTTGATCACACCATAGACTGCGCCGAGCGATGATTGATGCAGGCTGGAAAGTCCCAGACCAACGATCGCCAGGAATGGTGCATAATGATGGACGCCGCTCATCAACTCTGCGATCTTCGGGAAGCGCTTGCGCAGCCATTCCAGGTTTGCGATGATGGGCATGGCTTCGAGCACCAGCACGGTGAGATACAAGATCACGCACATGGTCACTTCCCATAACAGGGAGTGTACATTCCAATAGATCATCGAGTGCCAGAAGCGCTCGGGCTTGCCAATATCAAGGATCAGCGCCAGAGTTGCCATGGTGTAGCCAATCAGACCCACAAACGTAGCAGTGCGCGCGATGGGTTGATAGCGTTTCAAACCGAATAAGTAAACACCCGCGCACAAGCTGAAGGCGCCTGCGCCCAATGCAATGGATGAAAGATCGATCGTGATCCATAAGCCCCAGGGCACCAGGTCGGTCAGGTTGGTGATGACCAAGCCTTTCCAGAAGACGAGGATCCCAGAGACCGCCCCGGCAAGCAGGATGATGCCCATGACGCCAAGCCAGATCATCCAGGGTGTGACAACAAATTTTGAGCGTTTATTTTCCAACATGGTTACGCCTCTTTCTCAGCGACAGCTGGTATGTAGTAGACGCGGGGTCCGGTGCCCAAATCTTCGCGCAGACGATAGTTGGGATTTTCTTTCAAAGCCTTGCTTACATTTGACTCGGGATCTTTCAAATCACCGAAGAGACGTGCTCCAGTGGGGCAGGCGACTACACATGCAGGGGTTGCGTCTGGATCCACACCGGGTTCCAAGCCTAGGGAAAGTCCACGG
This sequence comes from uncultured Anaerolinea sp., assembly GCA_964568115.1. Lineage (GTDB taxonomy): Bacteria > Chloroflexota > Anaerolineae > Anaerolineales > Villigracilaceae > Defluviilinea. The sequence goes on along the minus strand of CAZMQE010000215.1, from coordinate 3,980 downwards.
TCGATGCGTTGATAACAGAAGGAGCATTTCTCAGGCACACCGCGCGGGCGTCTTTCCACTTCCGGTTCGCCCCATTCCGGCACAGCCGGATTATCACCCTTGAACGCATCCCAATTGAAAGAGCGCGCTCCGTAAGGGCAGGCTACCTGACAATATCGGCAGCCAATACAACGATCGTAATCCATCATCACGATGCCATCGGGGCGATAGTAAGAAGCCTTTACAGGGCAGACCTCTACACAGGGTGCCTTGGCGCATTGCATGCACGGACGCGGCAGGTAGACATTCTTATCACCGGCTGTACCGGCTTCAAGGACAGGGTTCCAAGTGATATCAGGTGAGACATCATTGTGAGCGCGGCAAGCCATTACACAATATCCGCAGCCAGTGCATTTATTCTGATCGATCACCATTGCCCATTGGCGTTCTCCAGCGGGGGCTGATCCAGAGGCATTGGCTTTCTTGACCATCTGTAAGCCAACCACTGCCGCGGCTGCTGTGCCAGCTACTTTGAGTGCATCGCGTCGGGATAATTTTTTGTTATTCATTTTTGTCTCCTTTGGAGAGATGGCGATAAGCGCGTTCCAGCCAGGGGGAAAGAACCATTCCGAATGCAAGACCAACCACACTTGCCATGCCGGCAAAACCGATCGGGCTGATGGGAGCCGGCTCGTTACTGACCGGCGGGACCGGTGATACGACCGGGGCTGGTTCAGGAGTAGGAGTTCCGCCAGTTTCTTCAATTTTGATGGCTGCAGCCGCAACTGCCTGCCCAGGTGCATGCATTTGATCGGCATGACACTTGTTGCATGTATCCAGAGAGGGTAGGAAGCTGTGATCAGGCGCGGCGTGAATTGTGCCAAAATCTGTGTTCTGATCGCCTACATTGAAGCCAAGGTGGCAGTTGACACAGGTCACGCCAGCCGCTGCATGTTTAGAAGTGGGGAAGTTCTTCATCGAATCTTTATGGCAATTCTCACACAGCGCGGAGGCATCTTTATTTGGAACAAAAGTGGAGCCTGGAATGGTTTTCATTCCGGCAGTGTGCGGGTCATGGCAGACCGTGCAATCCATGCCGCGTTGATAGTGTGTGCTGAGCTTCCAGTTGTCTGTGGAAAAACGTGTATCACTGTGGCATTTTCCGCAGAGATCTGGAGAGCTGGTGACCGGCATGGTTTGTTGGGGGTGATCTGCCGGGATCGGGTTATGACAGGATGCACAATTCACACCTTCAGCTGAAGATGTGCCCGTGGCTGGGTCGTAATCAGTGGAGTGGCATACCAGACAGGCACCGGGCTTCCCTTGTTTTTCCCACTCTGCTGAGAAGATCGGGTCGCTCATCGCATGTCCATGTGGACCGCTTTGCCACGATTCATCAATATCTTCGTGACAGGTAGTGCAGTTGTCATAAGTTACGTCGTTTGCGGGCGGTGGGGTGGTGCCGCCATCCTGAGCATTCGCAATGACGAACGTTGCGCTTGCAAAAACAAACGCAAACATCAATGCTAGCAGTAGTCGTTCGATTCGAGCTGTCATGGGTTAGATTCTCCTGGATTCAGTTTTTAAAGCTGGCGTAGGCGCTTCGGTAAAAACTTCGCACGAGAGACATTCTTCATGCAAGTAACCGTTGGGCAAGCGTTTTGCCTGCCAGCAAGGTAGGTTGGATTTTGTAGCAATGCAATTCTTGCGTTGCTCGGGAGTGCAGCCTTTGATATCCGCGCATTTGATTTCTTGTGCGGCAGGTTCGACAAGCTGCGCCTCTGCCTGCCAGTAATTATCGAGTTTGCGCAGGAAGAAGATCAGCAAGATTGTGATTGCGAGCGGGATGGCAAGCCGGATGAGCAAGCCTGCGATTAAAGCCAGTAAAGAAATAATAGTTTCCATTGTTCCTCACATGCGGAGCCAGTAATTTTTTTCGCGACGTTGAACCCATTCTCCAAGTGCGAAGAGAATGGTGACCGGGACGAGCACGCGAACGATCAGGATGACGGTCAATGCGATTATGTTCATGAGATTCTCCTTTCATTCAACTGTGCTTAGTGTATGCGGTGTTGCAAAGAAAGGAAATCGGGTGAACAGATAATCTTTGGGATGGACGAATCAGCCCAAGCTTGGGGTTGATGCGTGTGTCTGAATCCGAATCTCACCCCATGCTTGAGGCGTACTTCCTGCCCTGAATATGGGGTGTTTGTCCCAGCTTTTGTAATTTGGATGTTCTCGGTTTAATTGAGTACTTTTGTCATTTGGACGCATGACATCTGTTCTTAGTGTAAAATACCCACTTTGGATATTATTAGGGCAAGATTAATGTCTCTAATAGTTAAATTAATTGAGGAGGTGAACCCACACCCCAGTACTGCTTAGTGCCTTCTCGAAGTAATCTGCAAGAAACCCTACGTAAAGGAGAAATGTAAGATGTCACTCAAGAAAAGTTTAGCAATCCTCGGAACCCTCATGCTGCTGGCTGTCATTTTGGTTGCGTGTGGCGGGAAACCCCAGCCAACTGCTGCCCCAACAGTAGCGCCCACTGAAGCCCCTGTTGTTGTAAAGCCCACCATCGAAGTGCCCTACCAGGCAAACTGGGAAGGTTCTGCTCACAATAATGTAACCGGTGAACAGTTCCGTCACTGGGATGATGCCACGGAGAACCCCGATGGCGTGCCCGCCGCTTGTGCCAAATGCCATAGCACCAAAGGCTATATGGACTATATCGGCGCCGATGGCTCTGAAGCCAACAAGACCGATGCCCCGGTTCCCGCTGCCGATGCCCAGGGCGTTCAATGCGTAGCCTGTCATAACCCCGTTACGTTGAGCAAGACCACCGTGATGTTCCCCTCGGGCGTTGAAGTCACCGCTGGTGACGACAGCCGCTGTATGGAATGTCATCAGGGTCGCGAGTCCAAAGTTAGTGTGGACAAGCAGATCAACGAAACCTTCGCAGTCACTGATATGGATGCTGTTGTTGCCCCGGTCCAGGTGGATGGCAAGGACGTAACGTTTGGTTTCCGCAACGTGCATTATTTTGCGGCTGCTGCCACACTCTATGGCTCCGTTGCCCACGGTGGTTATGAGTATGACGGCATGATCTATGATGCCAAGAATACCCATGTGGATGGGTTTGCCACGTGCACCGGCTGTCATGACCCGCATACCTTGGAAGTCAAGGTTGATAAGTGCGCCGAATGTCATGAAGGTGTTGCGACCGTGGAAGACCTCAAGAAGATCCGCATGGTCTCATCTGAAAAAGATTACGATGGCGATGGCAATATTGAAGAAGGTATTGCTGAAGAGATCGCTGGCTTGCAAGAAATTTTGATGGCTGAAATACAGAAGTACGCGCTTGCCAAGGGCGGCGCTGAGATCAAGTATGATGCAGCCACCTATCCGTACTTCATGGGTGCCGATGGCAAAGCCTATGGAAGTTGGACAGCCCGCTTGCTCAAAGCTGCTTATAACTATCAGGTTTCCATTAAGGACCCCGGTGCGTTTGCCCACGGTCCGAAATACATCATCGAATTGTTGAACGACTCGATTGCCGACCTCGGTGGTGATGTTTCCAAACTGGCGCGCACCGATGCGGGTCACTTTGCTGGCAACACCATGCCGTTCCGTGATTGGGACGAAAACGCCACGGGTGTACCCTTTGGTTGTGTGAAGTGCCATACCGCTCAAGGTCTCCCGACCTTCTTGAAAAACGGCGGTTCTGTGGTTGTGACCGGCTCTGGCTCGACAGTGACCACTGGCGTTGCCAACCTGCCGCCTTCCAATGGCTTTATGTGCTCAACCTGCCACGATACCGCGGAATTCCCGAATCGTTTGGCGATCGCTTCTGTAACCTTCCCATCTGGCAAGACACAGAGTTTGGGCGGCAAGGATGCCGATGGTAAATTTGTTGCCGATGACAGCAATTTATGTATTAGCTGCCACCAGGGTCGCGAATCCACCACCAGCATGAACAATGCCCTCAAGGGTAAAGAAGA